>NZ_LWEJ01000237.1:0-50563 GCF_001635525.1 Alcanivorax sp. HI0007 | reverse complement strand
CAGGCTGACCTATGCGGGCATGGGGCGGTTCGATCCGGCCCTGTTCCGGGACCTGCCCGATGGCGAAGCGAAACTGGCGCCGCTGCTACGCGCCGCCATGGCCGACAATGCCGTCAGCGGTGAGCACCACCCGGGTCAATGGTGGGACATCGGCACCCCGGAACGCCTGGAGGAACTGGATCGGTTACTCAAGAGCCCCTGATCCAGCGCCGAAAATGGTTTTGTAGGAGCGTCGCTGGCGGCGCGATCACTGGGTTTCGAGTTGAGAGCAACGCGTTTCGAAAGGCCAAACCGGCGCTTTTGAATTTGCTTTTCGCCACCCGAAACTCGTTACTCGCAACTGTCTTTACTGAGGAATCTTCATGCCCAAGCAGGATTATCTGATCGCCCCCTCCATTCTCGCGGCCAACTTTGCCCGTCTCGGGGAAGAATGCGATAACGTGCTGGCCGCCGGGGCGGACGTGATCCACTTCGACGTGATGGACAACCACTACGTGCCCAACCTGACCATCGGCCCCATGGTCTGCAAGGCCCTGCGCGACCACGGCATCACCGCCCCCATCGACGTGCACCTGATGGTCAGCCCGGTGGACGACCTGATCGGCATGTTCGCCGAGGCCGGCGCCAGCTACATCACCTTCCACCCGGAAGCCAGCCAGCACGTAGACCGTTCCCTGCAACTGATCAAAAGCCACGGCTGCAAAGCCGGCCTGGTGCTCAACCCGGCCACCCGTCCTGACTGCCTTGAATACGTCATGGACAAGCTGGACATGATCCTGCTGATGAGCGTGAACCCGGGCTTCGGTGGCCAGAAGTTCATCCCTTCCACCCTGGACAAGACCCGTGCCGTGCGTCAGATGATCGATGCCAGCGGCTACGACATCCGCCTGGAAGTGGACGGCGGCGTCTCTGAAAAGAACATCCGTGACGTGGCCGCCGCCGGCGCCGACACCTTCGTGGCGGGCTCTGCCATCTTCGGCAAGGACGACTACGCCGCCGTCATCCAGCAAATGCGCGAGGAGCTGGCGCAGGCCTGAGGGCCTACACCGCTCAGGAGGGAACCGAATGGCCCTGCCACTGCCTTATCCCTCCATGCGCTACGCGACTCTGCTATTCACCTGTCTGATGATCCTGCTGGCCGGCTGTGCCAGCAGGGCGCCCGTTGCCCCGGAATCCATGACCGAGGCTCCGGCGGCAATCCGTGCCAAGCAGAAAGCCAGCTCAGGCAATAGCGCCCCGGATTTGCAGGCCCAGCAGGAAATGGATGCACTGGTGGCAGACGTCATGGCCGAAGTGCCACCCCTGCGCGTGTCCCTGGAAGCCCAGCACGAAGACTGGAAAGGCGTCCCCTACCGCTACGGCGGCTTGAGTCCTCGCGGCGTGGACTGCTCCGGCTTCGTCTATCTCACCTTCCTGTCCCGCCTGGGCATGGAAGTGCCGCGCACCACCACCGAGCTGCTGCAAAGCGGCGAAAAGGTCAAACGTGACGAGATTCAGGTGGGCGACCTGGTGTTCTTCCGCACCGGCCCCGGCAACCGCCATGTGGGCATCTACATGGGCAATGGTGATTTCCTGCATGCTTCCTACAGTCAGGGCGTTATGACTTCCTCGCTGAGTAATCCTTACTGGCGCCAGCGTTACTGGCAGGCTCGGCGGTTGGTGTCGCATTAATCTTTGTAACAGCATCCTCCAGCATTATCCCTCTCTCGCCGTTTTCACGCGCTCGAAAGTTAAATTTGCAGCATAGGTGCAGAGCGAAAAAAAAGAGCCGCAAAAAGCGGCTCCGTTTGTCACTTTAATTCAGCCAGGAGCATAGGATCAGCGGGCATCCGCCATGGCATCAACGATCTTGGTATTAGCCTGCTTAAGAATATCCAGTGCGTGCGGGTAGTAGAGGTCGGGATCAACCGTCAGGGTCAGCTCCGCTGCCTTGCGGCCCGGCAGGTCCGTCTTCACATTCTGGGTCAGCTTGCCGGCTGGTACCTCCTTGTAGATGTGCTCCTCGATCTTGATCTCACCTTTCTTGTTCTTCTTCAGCCAGATCTCGGCCCCGGAGCGCCAGAACACCTGCACACCCGGGTAGAAGGTGACATTGGTCTTGTTGTAGATCTTGTTGAAGAAGTCATCTTCCCGTTTGGATGCCTTGGCCATCAGGTAGCCGGGGGCGATGGTATAGTTGATGGTGATTGGCCGCTCATCCTGCTCCTTGGCCGCCCAGCCCACCAGGCCGCCGTCCTTGTGCGCCAGCAGCGGGAACCCGGTAGCGGCGACGGTGATGTCGTCCATCCAGCTGTAGACTTGGTAATGAGAGAGGTCCTTGGAATAGTTATCCCGGTATTTGAACTCTTTCGACACCCACTCCGGCGCCAGCGCCAAGGCATCAAAATAGGAAACGGTGAAACCGGCAGCCTTCGCCTTGCTGACAAAATCTTCATAGGCGGCGTCCACCACTTTCTGCAGCTCAGCGTTCTCTAGACCCACCGTGCGCACCACCAGCTTGGAATTGGCGCCCATGAAATTATCAATGGACTGCGTAGATGCCGATTTGCCCTCAGCCGTCATGAAGCTGACGTTGAACGAGGCCAGCTTCAGCTCGTCCATTTTCTTCATGTACTTTTCTTTCTCGAGATAAAGCGCGTCGCCTGCCACAGCCTGCAGTGAAACCGCCAGACATACTGCGCCAGCCAGCCATTTGGCGGCCTGAAAAAACCTGCTCGTCATAGGTGATTCTCCCCATCGTTGTGAATATTTGCCGTTCCCTGACACACCATCACCGTCTTCACGCCGAGGTTGCCGACTGCTCCAGAATGAATAAGCCATCGACGGTCTGAAAGGTCAAGTAGCGCTCGCTCTCGCCGGGAGACCGGCCTTCACGTGATAACGGTATAGTTCTCATCTCTCGCCATCTTTCGCTAGACTCAGTGCATACCTCAAAGCAAGGACGTGCCAGAGATGAGACTGCTGCTGATTCTGCCCCTGATCTTTACCCTTGTTGCCTGCGCGACTACCTCGAAGAAGCCCGCCTCAGAAGGCTCAAAGGCCAACATCAGGCCGGTGCCCATGTATTACTTCTACAAAGGCGAGCGGCACGCACTCAGCACCTCCATCTACGGCACCATTGGTGGCAATGGTGTGAGTTATATCGAAGAAACCGAAATCGAACTGCCGCCTATCAAGGTGAACAACAATGGCCGCATGGGCTACATCGTCGGTGCAGGGCCGGACAAAACAGTGATCAAAGGTGAGATTTACGTATCCGGCCTTGGTGACCTGACCATCGTCAACGCGACCCTGGTAGATCCGATAATCACAGTTGACCAGGTCAATACCGGGGTGAGGTTTATCAACGTCAAGGTCAAGGGAACGTTCAAGCGACAGATTGATACGGATAACAACGCCGACCTGCCCGCAGACGTACGTTTTTACCTGTCAGAATTTGACCAGGTGCAGGAGCCCGTGCCCATCTTTTACTCCGTGCTCATGAAAGGGGGTAAGCCTGAGACCTACCCCGCATCGGAGCCAAGGGCGAAAAAGGGCACTTTTGACCCCACCAATCGACTGGCAGAGGCGCACCGCAACATGATCCCCGGTGGCCCGGATGGTGCCCAGTATTTCGTTTATGGCAAGAAAGAAGCCGATATGGAGAAAGTGGCCTACTACACCGCGCTTGCCAAAGAGCAGCGTGAACAGGGCAATTATTATGTCTCCAGCATCTATGCGGACAAGGCCTCCGCGGCCATGTTCAACCGCGCTAACAAGGAACTGGCTGCCCTAAAGAAAGCGAACAAAGCTGATTTTGCCCGCCATTGGACATGCGGCTTCGACCAGTTCTACCGCAGCGATGCTCCCCCCGTGTTAAATCGGACCACCGATACCAACATTTTGCTGCGCGGCTTGCTCTGGCGGAACAACAAGGACAACCTCAAAGCCAGTCGCGAGGACGGGCGCTGTGTACTGCGTTATCAGCCCAGAGAAGACTATGTGCTCACTGATAAGGCTAATCCGCGCATTATCGAAACCAACCCCATGTATGCCGAGTCTTCCCGTAGCAAGCAGGCCCGCAAGGAAGCAGAGCAGCGCGAAGCCGCCCGGCGCAAGGCGGTGCGCGAGGCACAGTGGAATGAAGCTATGGCGGGTTTGGAGGCGGCTTCCGACCGCCTCGTTGATCAGGCCAAGTTCAACTATGAGAACCGCAATACCATTGATCAGCGTGCCTCCGGTACTTATCTGACCATTAACAATCGGCAGTTCCGCTACCAGGGCAGTAGCGCCCTGAAGGATGCCGTGGAGCAGCGCCAGCGGCTGGAAAAACAGAGCTATGTAGAGGGAGGCAAGGAATTTGTACTCACTGGCTATGAGACCCAGGTGGAATACACCTACAAGCGCTACTCACGTCTGGACGGGGACCTGCTGTTGGAATTTGATGGCGAGACGCAGAGATTGCTGTTGCCAGTCATCTCCAATCAGGAAAGCGCTACCTGCAAGGAAAACCTCTACAACGGCGAGAGCCGTGACATGTATTTCGGCGATGCGTGCAAGGCGCTGGTCAATGTAAATGAGCGAGGCCGGCGCGAGGAACGGATCCTCTCGGAAACCAAGCCGCAAGTAGACCAGTTTCTTGCTAACACCTTTGCAGCCTTCCAGCGAGAACTGGCGCACAAGGCCTCGTCCAGCTCACCAGAGGATCGTCTGGAGGCGTACCACGCTGCAGACGCCTTTAACCTGAAACTGGACGTCTCTCTGGACCGGTCAGCGCTGGAGAAGCAGCTGAAATAATAAAACCCGGCGCGTGCGACGGATAAAATAAAGGAAATGCATAAATTGGAATGTCTCTTGCTTCATGCATCGAATAGAAAGGCGGGGTTAGACTCTGCGCTGCTTAAATAAAGATGTCTTCCGAAAGGTGATTAATGAACTTGAAGATAGTGCTCATTCTCTTAAGAGGGGTTGTGTGTATTTCGTTGATTTGTTTTGGGATTGAGGCTGTTGGAAATTATAAGCAATCCTCTGGCTTGAATTTGGATTGGGCTATTGTGGTTCTCCTTTTGGTTGGGGTTGTTTTTTCGATAGCCTTCATTGGTAAGCCGATATCGGATGCCTTTGAAGAAAAAAAAGAAAGAATAGGTAAGAGATAGGTTTGGGTATCCTGTTTTCCTGCGCATGCTGCAATCAGCCCTCTGGCAGTTCCGTCAGCGCGCGCTTAAGATTGTCCCGCGCTGGCACTTCCAGCCGCTCCCTCAACTCTACCGTGTGATAAATCACAGCCTGATCCAGAAAACTCTGCAACACCGCACTACGCCCTTTCCGAAACGCCGCTTCCGGCACAAAGTCGTACTCCTGCCGAATCCACCCCTCATACCGGTCGTACAATTCCGCATCTGACCCAAGAATACTCAGGTCGATATCCTGCAGCAGGGCCATGTCCGGGTCTGTAGGAGGGTGCGGATGGACGGTGGCCATGATCAGTTCATGCACGCGAGCGAGCTGCTGATCTGTGAGGTGGCTGTCGGCAAAGTGTTGGGCAAACCAGTCTGCGCTGCGGACTTCGTTATCGCTGGCGCGGGGATCGTAAATTACATCATGGGCCCACAAGGCCAGTTCCAGGCTAAGCGGATCTGCGGCGAGGTGTCGGTAATGGTCCAGCCATCCCAGGCAGGCGGCGACGTGGTCCAGGGTGTGGTAGTGGCGGTGGGGCTCGCTGTAGTGGTTGACCAGTTGTTGCCAGGTGGGCTCCGGGTCAGGCAGTAGCGGGGCGACGGCGGTGCGCCATCGTTGGTGCAGGGCGGACCCGGTGGTCATCCCGCTTCCTCCAGCGGCTTCCCATCTTCATCCACAAACCGCACATCCCGCACGGTGAGGGTCTGACCCTGCTGGTTCTGGACGGTAACCGGCGCCAGCGGCTCTCCGGTCTGGCGGTCCACCAGCTGCATGCTGTCTTTCTCGCCATTCCAGCGTTCGCTCCACTGGCGCAGGGCGGTGACTACCGTAAACAGGTCGCGGCCCTTGTCGGTGAGGCGGTATTCGTAGCGCTTGCCGTGCTCGCCCACGTCCACGCGCACCATGACCCCGTTGTCCACCAGCCGGGTCAGGCGGTTGCAAAGGATGTTCTTGGCGATGCCCAGGTTGTGCTGGAAATCCACAAAGCGGCGGGTGCCCAGCATGGCCTGCTTGACCACCAGCAGGGACCACCAGTCACCGACCTCATTGAGGGCGCAGGCCACCGAGCAGCCCATTTCATCGAAGCGTTTGCGTGTCATGGGTGGCATTGTACGCCAGAAAGGTTGCATAACGAAACCAAATAAGGTTTTATTACGCAACCAAATTGAGGGCCGCCGATTGGTGTCCTCGCTGATTCTGTTGTTTTTTATCGCGCTCGCTTGAGCGCCAGAGTGAAACAAAATTCGGGAGAGTAACAATGAGTGGTTCCCTGGACAGTCTGCTGCGCCCTTTTGCGCACAAATCCCTGAACCTGCGTAACCGGGTGGCCATGGCCCCCATGACCCGCACCTTCTCGCCGGGCTATGTGCCCAATGACGAGGTGGTGGGGTACTACCGCCGCCGTGCCGAGGGTGAGGTGGGCCTGATCATCACCGAAGGCACCTTTGTGGGCCACAAGGCGGCCAACGGCTATGAGCGGGTGCCGGCCATTTATGGCGATGCCGCCATGGCGGGCTGGAAGAAGGTGGTGGATGCGGTTCACGAGGCCGGTGGCCAGATCATCCCGCAGCTTTGGCACGTGGGCTCGGTGCGCAAGCCCGGCATTGGTCCTGACAAGGATGTGCCCGGGCATTCACCGTCCGGCCTGTTCAAGCCGGGCAAGGAAAATGGCCACGCCATGACCCATGAGGATATCCAGGACGTGGTGCGCGCCTTTGCGGATTCCGCCAAGGCCGCCAAAGCGGTGGGCTTTGACGGGGTAGAGATTCATGGTGCCCACGGCTATCTGCTGGACCAGTTCTTCTGGGAAGGCACCAACCAGCGCGATGACGAGTACGGTGGCTCCATTGAGAACCGCGCCCGGTTCGGCGTGGAGATCGTCAAGGCGGTGCGCGAAGCCGTGGGTGAGGAGTTCGCCATTGTGCTGCGCTTCTCGCAGTGGAAGCAGCAGGATTACGACGCCAAGCTGGCCCAGAACCCGGAAGAGCTGGAGCGCTTCCTGATGCCGTTCGTGGACGCCGGGGTGGATATCTTCCATGCGTCTACCCGTCGTTTTTGGCTGCCGGAGTTCGAGGGTTCCGACCTGAACCTGGCCGGCTGGACCAAGAAAATCACCGGCAAGCCCACCATTTCCGTGGGCAGCGTGGGCCTGGATGGGGATTTCCTGAACAGCCCGGAAGGCATGGGCGGTACCGCCAATCCGGCGGCGCTGGATGAGCTGACCCGACGCATGGATAACGACGAGTTCGACATGATTGCCGTGGGCCGGGCGCTGCTGCAGGACCCGAACTGGCTGCTGAAGGTGAAGGAAGGGCGTGAGGAAGAGATTGCGCCGTTTACCAAGAAGGCGTTGGGAAGTTTGAGTTAAGAGCTACAAGCTGCAAGCTATAACGCGGATCCGGGTTTGCCGGGTCTGATAGGAAAGAGGCCGCGTCCAGAGTCTGGGTGCGGCCTTTTTTGTTTTGAGGGCCTTTTCGTAGGAGCGTCGCTGGCGGCGCGATAACTAACCCAGAAAGCGAGTGACGAGTTTCGAGTTACGAAGACCTGGCTTCTGGATGGTTCAAGGTTTTGCCTTTCGAGCCTCGCTTCTCGTAACTCGCCACTGTTTTGACCGCGCCGCCAGCGACGCTCCTACGGATGGGGTTGTCATAAATAAAGAGGCCGCACCCAATGTCTGGGCGCGGCCTGTGGGTTTCTGGCTGCTTGGGCCTTAACCCGCGTTGCAGCTTGAGGCTTGTAGCTTGCAGCTTAGTCCTCGCTTTGATCCGACAAGGTCTGGTTCACCGCCAACGCCAGCAGGGTGCAGATGACGCCGGAGAGCAGGTAGACGGTGACCGACAGCAGGCCGAACTTGGCGGACAGGCCCAGGGCTACCAGCGGCGCGAAGGCGGCGCCGAACAGCCAGGCGAAGTCGGAGGTCAGGGCGGCACCGGTGTAGCGGAAGCGGCGCTCGAAGTTGGCGGTGACGGTGCCGGAGGCCTGGCCGTAGGAAATCCCCAGCAGGGCAAAGCCGAGCAGGATGAAGGTGTCCTGCATGGCCGGGCTGCCCCCCATCAATAGCGGGGTGAGCAGGCTGAAGACGCCGATCACCGCCGCCAAGGCGCCCACGGTGGTGCGCTTGCCGATGCGCGCGGCGATCCAGCCGGAGCCGATGGTGGCGATAATGCCGACGATGCCGCCGACGATCTGCACGGTCAGCACCTGGCCGGTGGTCTGGCTGCCCTGCAGGGCGATCCAGGACAGCGGGAAGATGGTCACCAGGTGGAACAGGGCATAGCTGGCCAGGGCGGCGAAGGAGCCGATAAAGATGTTGTAGCCCTGCTTGCGCACCATCTCGGTGGTGCCGATGGGCTCCAGCTCGCTTTCTTCCAGGGCTTCGGTGTATTCCTCGGTGAGCACCAGACGCAGGCGGGCGAACAGGGCGACCACGTTGATGGCGAAGGCCACGAAGAACGGGTAACGCCAGCCCCAGCCCAGGAAATCCGGGGCGCTCAGGCTGTTATAGAGAAACAGGAACAGGGCGCTGGCAATGACGAAGCCCAGCGGGGCGCCCAGCTGCCCGATCATGGCGTACCAGCTGCGCTTTTCCTTTGGTGCGTTCAGGGCCAGCAGCGAGGGCAGACCATCCCAGGAGCCGCCGAAAGCCACCCCCTGCATGATACGGAACAGGGCCAGCAGGGTAATGGCGTAGCCACCCAGCTTCTCGTACCCGGGCAGGAAGGCGATGCCGGCGGTGGCGGTCCCCAGCAGGAACAGGGCGGCGGTGAGTTTGATGCCGCGACCCCAATGGCGCTGGATCGTCATGAACAGGGCGGTACCGAAGGGCCGGGCCACAAACGCCAGGGCAAACAGGGAGAAGGAATAGAGCATGCCCTGTAGCGGGTCGGCGAAGGGGAAAAACACCTGCGGGAAGATCAGTACCGAGGCGATGCCGTAGACAAAGAAGTCAAAGTATTCGGAAGTCCGGCCGATGACCACACCGACGGCGATTTCATTGGGCGCCACCGGGGCATGGCTGGAACCGTGGGACTGCTGGGGCTGGGACATGTTGTGCGCTCTTGTTCTGCCTGGGCCAAAGAGCCCGTTCAGTGATGGATGCGGCGATTTCCCCGTTGGAGCCATGCTTGCCATGGCGAAGGAGCGGCTGAATTCGCCATGCAAGCATGGCTCCAACGGTGGGAGTGACGCCATCCCCTAGCACTTTAAGGCTATGGGACAAAATGTCCAATACCCGCTTCCCATTGCCTTGGCTAGAGTTCCCCTATCCCATAAGCCAACCAGAATAGCCGCCAATGCAAATATTCAAATACTTGCGTGGAGTGTCGCTGACGTTGCTTGTCGCTGCCCTGCTGTCGGGTTGCGATGCAGTCGTGATGTCCCCCTCTGGTGATGTGGCAGTGCAACAGCGGGACCTGCTTGTCTGGTCCACCATCCTGATGCTGCTGGTCATCGTTCCCGTCATCGTGCTGACGCTGTGGTTCGCCTGGCGTTATCGCGCATCCAATACCGAGGCCACCTACAAGCCTGACTGGACCCATTCCACCGTGCTGGAACTGGTGATCTGGGCGGTGCCGTTGCTGATCATCATCGCCCTAGGGGCGATGACCTGGGTGTATACCCACAAGCTGGACCCCTACCGGCCGCTGGATCGCATTGATGCCAGCACCCCGGTGCCGGCGGATCTGGAGCCGCTCACCGTGGAAGTGGTGGCGTTGGACTGGAAATGGCTGTTCATCTACCCGGAGCAGGGTATCGCCACGGTGAATGAGCTGGCGGCGCCGGTGGATCATCCGATCCGCTTCAAGATCACCGCGTCCACCATGATGAACTCCTTCTTCATTCCCGCCATGGCCGGGCAGATCTATGCCATGGCCGGCATGGAGACCAAGTTGCACGGCGTGATCAATGAGCCGGGCGTCTACCAGGGCTTCTCCGCCAACTACAGTGGTGCCGGCTACTCGCATATGAAGTTCCAGTTCCACGGGCTCAGCGAGGCAGATTTCCAGGCCTGGGTGGACAAGAACAAGGCCAGCGGCAATACCCTCAGCCGCGAGGTCTACAAGGAGCTGGAAGTGCCCAGCATCAAGGACCCGGTGACCCGCTATGGCAGCGTCGATCCGACCCTCTACCACGCCATTCTCAATCGCTGCGTGGACCCGGGCACCGTGTGCATGGAAGACATGATGTACCACAGCGGCCATGGCAAGCAGGAGGCGAGCGAAACGGGGCACGATGCCCACGCCGGCCATGCCCAGCATGGAGGCCACCATGAATAAGCCTGTTTCCCTGAATACTGTCGCAGTAGGTGTCGCCCATGTTTGAAAACCTGGACCTGACCAAACTCATATTCGGACGTCTGACCTGGGACGCGATTCCGTTCCATGATCCGATCATTCTGGCTACCTTTGCCGTGGTGGCGCTAGGGGGTGTGGCCATGCTGGCGGCACTGACCCGCTACAAGCTGTGGGGCTACCTGTGGACCGAGTGGTTTACCTCCATCGACCACAAGAAGATCGGCATCATGTACATCATCCTGGGTCTGGTGATGCTGCTGCGCGGCTTCGCCGATGCCATCATGATGCGCCTGCAGCAGGCCATGGCCTTTGGCGACAACATGGGCTACCTGCCTCCGGACCACTACGACCAGATCTTCACCGCCCATGGCGTGATCATGATCTTCTTCGTGGCCATGCCGCTGGTGACCGGGATCATGAACTACCTGATCCCGTTGCAGATCGGTACCCGTGATGTGGCCTTCCCGTTCCTGAACAACTTCAGCTTCTGGATGACCGCCGGTGGCGCCGCGCTGATGATGATGTCTCTGTTCGTGGGCGAGTTTGCCAAGACCGGCTGGCTTGCCTATCCGCCACTATCGGGGATATTGCAGAGTCCCGGGGTGGGGGTGGATTACTACATCTGGTCGTTGCAGATCGCCGGGGTGGGGACCTTGTTATCGGGGATCAACCTGCTGGTGACCATCGTCAAGATGCGTGCCCCGGGCATGAGCCTGATGAAAATGCCGGTATTCACCTGGACGTCCCTGTGCACCAACGTGCTGATCGTGGCTGCCTTCCCGGTACTGACCGCGGTACTGGGCATGCTCACCATGGACCGTTATCTGGGCACCGCCTTCTTCACCAACGACATGGGCGGCAACGCCATGATGTACGTGAACCTGATCTGGATCTGGGGTCACCCGGAGGTGTACATCCTGATCCTGCCGGTGTTCGGTATCTTCTCCGAGATCGTGGCCACCTACAGCCGCAAGCCGCTGTTCGGCTACACCTCCATGGTCTACGCCACCGTGGTGATCACCGTGCTGTCCTACCTGGTATGGCTGCACCACTTTTTCACCATGGGCTCCGGGGCCAGTGTGAACTCGTTCTTCGGGATCACCACCATGATTATCTCGATCCCGACAGGTGCGAAGATCTTCAACTGGCTGTTCACCATGTTCCGTGGCCGTATCAAGTTTGATGTGCCCATGCTGTGGACCGTGGGCTTTATGGTCACCTTCGTGATCGGTGGTATGACCGGGGTGCTGCTGGCGGTACCGCCGGTGGACTTCGTGCTGCACAACAGCCTGTTCCTGATCGCCCACTTCCATAACGTGATCATCGGTGGCGTGCTGTTCGGTCTGTTTGCGGGTATCACCTACTGGTTCCCCAAGGCCACCGGTTACAAGCTGGACGAGTTCTGGGGCAAGATGTCCTTCTGGTTCTGGTTGATCGGTTTCTACTTCGCCTTCATGCCGCTGTACGTGCTCGGCCTGATGGGCGTGACCCGTCGTGTCAGCCACTTCGAGGATCAGTCCCTGCAGATCTGGTTCCAGATTGCCGCCTTCGGAGCGGTCCTGATCGCCGTAGGTATCGCCGCCTTTGTGATCCAGCTGGTGGTGAGCTTCAAGCGTCGCGAAGCGCTCAAGGACGAATCCGGCGATCCGTGGGATGGCCGCACCCTGGAGTGGTCCACCTCCTCGCCGCCACCGCCGTACAACTTTGCGTTTACCCCGCGCGTACATGATCTTGACGCCTGGTGGCAGATGAAACAGCACGGCTTCAAGCGCCCGGAATCCGGTTTCATCCCGATTCACATGCCCAAGGGCACCTGGGCGGGCGTCGTGCTGTCGGCGATCAGCGTTGCCTGTGGCTTCGCCCTGATCTGGCACATGTGGCTGGCGGCGGCGGTGACCTTTGTGGCACTGATCGGCACGGCCATCTACCACACCTTCAATTACGACCGCGATTACTACATTCCTGCCGAGGAAGTAGAGCGGATTGAAGCTGAACGAACCAAGGTGCTTGCCAATGTCTGAAGCAACCATGACCGCTGACGGGAAAACCCAGGACGGCCAGCTGGAGTTCCTGGTGAAGGGGGATCACCACCCCCAGAACGGTACCCTGCTGGGTTTCTGGCTCTACCTGATGAGCGACTGCCTGATCTTCGCAGCGCTGTTCGCCACCTACGGGGTACTGGCACGCAGCTATGCCGGTGGCCCCACCGGGATGGAAGTGTTCGACCTGACGCTGGTGGCAATCAACACCTCCATGCTGCTGCTGTCCTCCATCACCTATGGCTTTGCCATGCTGGAGATGCAGGCCAACCGCCTGAAGGGCACGCTGATCTGGCTGGGTATTACCGGCCTGCTGGGTGCGGGCTTCCTGGCGGTTGAACTGTATGAGTTCTATCACCTGATCCACATCGGTGCGACGCCGCAGACCAGTGGTTTCCTGACCGCCTTCTTTGCGCTGGTTGGCACCCACGGCCTGCACGTGCTGTTCGGTATCGTGTGGCTGGTGACCCTGTTGTTCCAGCTCAAGAAGCACGGCCTGATCCCCGCCAACAAACGCCGGGTGTTCTGCCTGTCCATGTTCTGGCACTTCCTGGATGTGGTCTGGGTTGGTGTCTTTACCTTCGTTTACCTGATGGGAGTGCTGCCATGAGTGAGCATACACACGATCACGATCATCACGAGGCGGAAGGCCCCCACGTTACCCTGAAGGAATACGTGACCGGCTTTGTGCTGGCGGTGATCCTCACCGTGATTCCGTTCTGGGTGGTAATGGGCAATGTGTTTGAAAGCTCCACCACCACAGCACTGGTGATCCTGTCCTTCATGGTGGTGCAGATCTTTGTTCACATGGTGTTCTTCCTGCACATGAACTTCCATTCGGAAGGGGGCTGGAACATGCTGGCGTTGATCTTCACCCTGGTGCTGGTGTTCATCACCCTGGCCGGTTCCCTGTGGGTGATGATCAGCCTGAACAACAACATGATGCCGGGCATGATGAGCTAGCAGGCTCCATCTCCCTGCAGGATCTTGCCTGCAAGTGACGCCCTCCTGATCGGGTTCGCTTGCAGGTAAAGCTCCTGCAGTTTCCTTCCCCCACGTTTGAAGAGGCATTGCCATGGCTCGTCGGCGTCTTCTTTCTTTCCTGTTTCTGCTGTTGTGCGTGGCGGCCTTTGCCGGCTTTGTCGCCCTGGGCGTCTGGCAGGTGCAGCGTCTGGCCTGGAAAGAGGATCTGATCGCCCGGGTGGATGCCCGCGTCCATGCCGCCCCGGTGACGGCCCCGGCTCCGGGCGACTGGGCCAGCGTGAGCAAGGATGTCCACGAATATCGGCGCGTTCAGTTAACGGGTGAATACCGGGTCGACGGTCTCTCCCTGGTGGCGGCGGCCACGGAAGAGGGGCAGGGTTACTGGGTGATGGTGCCCTTGCAGCGGGCGGATGGCAGCCGGGTTTACATCAACCGTGGCTTCGTGCCCCAGCGCCTGCGCGAGCAGGCAGCCCGGGGGGACTTCACTCCACGCGGCCAGGTCTCGGTGACCGGCCTGCTGCGGCTCAACCAACCGGGTGGCGGAGTGCTGCGCGACAATGTGCCCACCGAAAACCGCTGGTATTCCCGGGATGTGCAGGCCATGGCCGAACAGCACGGGCTGGCGCCGGTGGCGCCGTACTTTGTTGATGCGGAGGCCAGTGCGCAGCCCGGACCCATCGGTGGGCTTACCGTGATCCGCTTCCCCAATAACCATCGGGTCTATGCTATCACCTGGTTTGCCCTGGCGCTGGGCGTGATGCTGGCGGCCTGGCTGGTGGTGCGCGAACAGCGCAAGGGCTGAAAGCGTTGTTTGTTGAAGCCATGCTTGCATGGCGAACTGCCTCACACCTTCACGCCGAAGTCGGTAAACTGACTGGCCATGGATAAACTGACTATGACAGCCCCCGCCGGCACGGCTCCCCTGGCGGCCATTCGCCGTTCCAGTGAGGATGTGGCCGGTCGCAAGAATTTGCAGCTGCTGATCCAGTTGCGCTGGATCGCCATGGGCGGACAGCTGGCCACCATCCTGCTGGTGCACTACGGTTTCGGTATCACGCTGCCGCTGGGGCAGATGCTGGTGGTGCTGTTTGGCTTGTTGCTGCTGAACGCGGTGAGCCTGCTGCGCCTGAAATTGCCGAAAAGCATCGGCAATACCGAGTTGTTCCTGTCGCTGCTGATTGATGTGGCGACGCTGACCATCCTGCTCTATCTCAGTGGCGGGGCCACCAACCCCTTCGTGTTTCTCTACCTGTTACAGGTGATTCTCGGGGCCGTGCTGCTCAAGGTGTGGTCCACCTGGGTGATCCTGATCACCACTACTTTTTGCTTTGCCTGGCTGGCCTGGTCGGGCAAGCCGCTACCGTTACCGCTGGATCATTCCAAGGGTCTGTTCAGCCTGTATATCGAGGGGATGATCATCTGCTTTGTGCTCAACGGGGTGCTGCTGGTGATCTTTATCAACCGCATCACCCGTAACCGTCGCCAGCGCGACGAGCACCTGGCGGAGCTTCGTCAACGGGCCGCGGAGGAGGAGCACATCGTGCGCATGGGGCTGCTGGCCTCCGGCGCCGCCCATGAACTGGGCACCCCGCTGGCCACCCTGTCGGTGATTCTTGGCGACTGGCGGCACATGGAGCCGTTCAAGTCTGATCCGGACATGGCCCAGGAAATCGGCGAGATGCAGACCCAGGTGCTGCGTTGCAAGTCCATCGTCAGCGGCATCCTGCTGTCTGCCGGTGAGGCACGGGGCGAGTCGTCGGAGGAAACCACCGCCCGGGAATTCCTGGATGACCTGGTGGCGGAATGGCGGGAAACCCGCCCGGTGAAGGATTTCATTTACCTGAATGATTTTGGCCAGGACCTGAGCATCGTTTCCGACTCGGCCCTGAAGCAGAGCATCCATAACGTGCTCGATAACGCCTTGGAGGCATCGCCGAAATGGGTGCGCCTGGATGTACATCGCCATGACGATAACCTGGTGATTTCGGTGACCGACCGGGGCCCCGGCTTCCCGGCGGCCATGCTGGAAAGCCTGGGGCGCCCCTACCAGTCCAGCAAGGGCCGACCGGGTAGCGGCCTGGGGTTGTTCCTGGTCATGAACGTGCTGCGTACCCTGGGGGGGAATCTGCGCGGCCGGAATCTGGTGCAGGGTGGGGCCGTGGTGATGCTGTCGTTACCCCTGTCCGCCGTCACGCTGGAAGAGGAATAGGTTGTGAGTGAGTTGGAGCAACAGACCGAGCGGTTGCTGCTGATAGTGGAAGACGACGAGGCCTTTGCCCGTACCCTGAGTCGTTCCTTTGAACGGCGCGGCTATACCGTGATCCATGCGTCGGGAATGGACGAGATGGAGGTGTTGCTGGAGGACCATGATCCGGGCTACGCGGTGGTGGATCTGAAACTGAAGGGCGAGGCGTCCGGTCTGGCCTGTGTGCAGATGCTTAACCAGCATAACGAGGACATGCTGATTGTGGTGCTCACCGGCTACGCCAGCATTGCCACGGCGGTGGAAGCGGTGAAGCTGGGCGCCTGCCATTACCTGGCCAAACCCTCCAACACCGATGATATCGAAGCGGCCTTCCTGCGCGCCGAGGGCGACGTGGACGTGGCTCTGACCGCCCGGGAAACCGACCTGAAAACCCTGGAATGGGAACGCATCCACGAAACCCTGGCGGAAACCGGCTTTAATATCTCCGAAACCGCCCGGCGGCTTGGCATGCATCGACGGACCCTGGCCAGGAAGCTGGGCAAGCAGCGGGTTAAATAATCTCGCAGTTCTCAATAACGCCGCGTAGGAGCGTCGCTGGCGGCGCGATAACCACCCTATGGAATCGTGCCGCCAGCGACGCTCCTACAAAAATTGGGGGGGCTGTCGAAAAACGGTCACCCCAATCGATTAACTATGGAAAGCCAATTCCTTCAAGGAGAGAAGCCATGTCGGAAGTCCGTCTTAATCCCTATCTGAATTTCCCGGGCAATTGCCGGGAAGCCTTTGATTTTTATGCCGGTGTCCTGCAGGCCGAGATCAGTTTTCTGATCACCATGGGCGAATCGCCCATGGCCAGTGAGGTGCCGGCAGAAATCCACCATCACATCTGCCATGTCTGCCTGGAGGGGGAGGGCATCGTATTGATGGGGTCGGATTGCCCGCCGGAGACGTATGAAAAACCGCAAGGCACCATCATCAATGTGCAGGCTGAAACCACCGAGCGGGCGGAAGCCATCTTTGCGGCGTTGAGCGACGGCGGCGAGATTCGCATGCCCATGGAGGAAACCTTCTGGGCGAAGCGCTTTGGCATGTGCATCGACCGCTTCAGGGTGCCCTGGATGGTCAACTGCGACAAACCCATGCCGTAGCCGCGTCGCTGGCGGCGCGATAAAGCAGTCGCAAGCTACAAGCTGCAAGGCGCGGTCAACGCATTGCCAGAATCAAAGGCCGTGCCCGCGATTACCGGATCAGCGCGGAACCCATATCTTCTCGGGAGCGACTGCCTTTACGCGCGTTGAGGCTTGTAGCTTGAAGCTTGTCGCGTCAGTGCAGCTGTTCCGGGTCCGGGGTAAAGCGGTGGGGCGGTAGCTCCACCCGCTGTACCTGGCCTCCCTGCACATAGGTGTGGCCCGGGTAGCGCTCGCCGCCAGTGACGGTGAATTCGAAGCGGTAGATGCGGGTGATACGCCGTTTGCCGTGGCGGTCTTTGATCAGCGCCAGTTTTTCCAGCCCCACGGTGTCATCCAGAAACTCCACTTCTTCCCGCTCGCAAAATCGCCGGGTGTAGATCAGCGCCCGCTCACGGATGCCATGGGAACGCCAGAACAGGGCGGCGATCACTATCACGGCAGTGACCAGGCCGATGTCGGTCAGATCCAGATTCATGGAGCCCGTCCTGTCAGGTTGCCGAACAGGCTGCGCCACTGGTCATCGCTGAGGCCGTTGAGGGTGGCGATGTTGCGTTCGGGAATCTGTTCCGGGTCCGGGTAGCTGGCCAGGCCCCGGTCCAGGCTGGCTTCACGGAGGATATGCAGGATCGGGTAGGGGGCCCGGTTGGTGAAATTCTCCCGGTCGTCGACCTGCGTATCGGCAAACTGATAGGCCGGATGGAAACTGGCAATCTGGAAGGTGCCTTCCCAGCCCTGCTGTTCCAGCAGGCCGTCGGCCAGATCGAGCATGTCGTTGTAGTCGAGAAAACCATCCAGCTGATCCGGAATGATCAGCAGGGTGGTGTCGATCTGCTCGGCGGGGGTGCGATCCAGCCGTTCCAGCTCGTCATAAAGATCCACCAGCAGGGTTTCCACATTGCGGCTGTCGCTGACGGCAAAGTGCACCTGCCCGGCGTTCAGGGGTTTACGGGCAAAAGGGCACAGGTTCAGGCCAACGACGATCTGTTCCAGCCACTGGCGAGTGTCGGCGATGATGGTATCGGAAGAAGGCATGTTCATTGGGGTACGGGGCAGTAAAAGGGCGAGGGTAGCATGGATTCGTGTGGCCGTCGGGCGGAATGCGTAATGCGAGAGGAGGCACGGGTTTGATGACTCAGCAGCGAGGTGTGAGGTACGAGTTTCGAAAGGCAAGCTGCTGTTGGTTTTCGCTCCTCGAAACTCGCTTCTCGCGACGGGCAGTTAGCTGCCCCAGAGTCTTCAGGCGTCTTCAGGCGTCACAATAGGGTCGCCCACCCGCACTACGCCGCTGGACAAGATTTCACAGCGCAGGCCGCCCCGGCCCAGCAGGGCCTTTACCACCTGGGGTGGGGTCAGGTCGCCGGCCAGCAGCTTGCCCACCACGGAGCAGGGCTCGCACAGTTCGATGCCCCGCAGGCGGATGTTGCCGAGCAAAAACTCCCGGCCTTCCAGGGCATTCAGGTCCACCCCTTCGGTGAGCACATTGCGGCGCAGAATGTGGGGTTCAACCCGCTGCTGATGATCCCGGTTGAAGTCGGCGATGGCTTCGGATTCGATCAGGGTAATCTGTTCGGCGGGCTTTGCATTGCGCCGGTAATGCCGGTCGCCAACGATGCCGCAACCGGCGCGCAATTGCACGGCGGACTGGCTTTCTACCGGGCCGCGGGATTCGCTGGCGGTGAACAAGGCGAGGACTTTCATGGGGCTCCTGGGTTCTGGCCGGACGCTGACACGGGCATTCGAGCGATAGTCTATCAAAACGCGCCTGAATCCACCGTTGTTAAGGGGGCGATAGCCGTTGGAGCCTTGCTGGCAAGGCGAAGGGATGAATCCGTCCTGGTGCCCACCGAAACCTTCGCCTTGCCAGCCAGGCTCCAACGGGGCATGCCTGGGGGGGGAGTGTCTGGCGTCGGGCGCTGTCATTCGCTAGAATTCTCTCCATCTTCACGTTTGAGAAAGGACGTCCCCCTTGGACCGTGCCCTGATCAACAGCTTTGCCTTCCTTTCCTCACCCGCCAGCTGGCGATGGTGACGCTCCCCTTGTGACTGTGCCCGGTGCACGGACACGCCCTTTTTGCCTTGTTTTTCCTCTACAATCGTTGCACTTGTCGGCCTGTGCGTTTGAATGGCCGAGCGAAGACCAATAGGGACAACCATGTCACAACAGCAACTGGATCGTTATGCCCAAGAGGGCTATACCCGGGTGCCGCTGGTACGCGAGGTGCTGGCGGATCTGGATACGCCGCTGACCGCCTACCGCAAACTGGCCCAGGGGCCTTACAGCTACCTGTTTGAATCCGTTCAGGGCGGCGAGCGCTGGGGGCGCTATTCCATTCTCGGGCTGCCGGCCACGGAAGTGATCCGCATCACCGGCCAGACCGTCAGTGTCAGCAATGAACAGGGCGAGACCACCACCGAGGTCGCCGACCCGATCCAGTGGATTGAAGACTACCGTCAGCAGTATCGCTCACCGGAAATCCCCGGGCTGCCCCGTTTCAACGGTGGCCTGGTGGGCTACTTCGGTTATGACAGCGTGCGCTATTTCGAGCCGCGGCTGGGTCCGGCCCCCGGTGAGGATGTGCTCGGCGTGCCGGATATCCTGCTGATGCGCTCCGAAGAAGTGGTGGTGTTCGATAATCTGCGCGGTGCCCTGTTCCTGGTGGTGCATGTGGACCCCCGTGACGGGGATGCGGGCAAGCAGGCGGCACAGCGTCTGGATGCGCTGCAGGCGCAGCTGCGTGCGCCCCTGCCGGAGCCGGAGCATACCGTGTACGGCGAGCCGGTGGACGAAAGCGATTTCCGCAGCGAATTCCCGGAAGACCAGTTCAAGGCCGGCGTGGAGAAGGTGCGTGAGTATATTCTCGCCGGCGATGTGATGCAGGTGGTGCCGGCCCAGCGCATGAGCTGCCCGTTCCAGGCGCCGGCGCTGGACCTGTATCGGGCACTGCGTTATCTGAACCCGTCGCCGTACATGTTCTATCTGGATCTGGGCGACTTCCATATTGCCGGCTCTTCCCCGGAGATTCTCACCCGGGCGGAGCAGGGATCGGTCACGGTTCGGCCCATCGCCGGTACGCGCAAGCGCGGTGCCAACAGCGAGGAAGACCAGGCTCTGGAAGCGGACCTGCTGGCGGACCCCAAGGAAATTGCCGAGCACCTGATGCTGATTGATCTGGGCCGCAACGATGTGGGCCGGGTGGCGAAACCGGGCAAGGTCACGCTCACCGACAAGATGGTGGTGGAACGCTACTCCCACGTGATGCATATCGTGTCCAATGTGGAAGGCGAGTTGCGTGATGGCCTGGGGCCGCTGGACGTACTGCGCGCCACCTTCCCGGCGGGCACCCTGAGCGGAGCACCGAAGATCCGCGCCATGGAAATCATCGACGAACTGGAACCCACCAAGCGTGGCATCTACGGCGGCGCCGTGGGCTATATCGGTTTCAACGGCGACATGGATACCGCCATCGCCATCCGCACCGCCGTGGTCAAGGACCAGCGCCTCTACGTACAGGCCGGCGCAGGCATTGTGGCTGACTCGGTGCCCCAGTCCGAATGGGACGAGACCATGAACAAGGCCCGGGCCGTGTTCCGGGCAGTGAATCTGGCACTGGGTGGCCTCAACCTGGAAGACGGAGGGCAGCGGTAATGCGTGTGCTGATGATCGACAACTACGACAGCTTTACCTACAACCTGGTGCAGTACCTGCAGGAACTGGGTGCCGAGGTGCTGGTCCACCGCAATGATCAGATCTCCCTGCCGGAGATCGAGGCGCTGAACCCGGACCGGCTGATGATTTCCCCCGGGCCCTGTACCCCCAATGAGGCGGGCATCTCCATTGCGGCGATTCAGCACTTTGCCGGCAAGCTGCCGATTCTGGGGGTCTGTCTGGGCCACCAGAGTATTGGCCAGGCCTTCGGTGGCAAGGTGGTGCGGGCCCGTCAGGTGATGCACGGCAAGACCTCACCCATTTACCACAGTGGCGTGGGCATTTTCCGCAACCTGCCGTCGCCCTATACGGCCACCCGTTATCACTCCCTGGTGGTGGAAAAGGACAGTCTGCCGGATTGCCTGGAAATGACCGCCTGGACCTGCCATGAAGACGGTAGCGTGGACGAGGTCATGGGCATGCGCCACAAGACCCTGCCTATCGAAGGGGTGCAGTATCATCCCGAATCCATTTTGAGTGAGCATGGCCATGCCCTGCTCGAGAACTTCCTGAACAACGAACAACAAGGGGACGCCGCATGAATATCCAGCAGGCCCTGGCCAAGGTGGTCGAGCAGATTGATCTGAGCGTGGACGAGATGCAGGAGGTGATGCGTCAGATCATGACCGGTGGCGCCACCGACGCCCAGATTGGCGGCTTCCTGGTGGCCCTGCGCATGAAAAGCGAGTCCCTGGATGAGATTACCGGAGGCGTGCAGGTCATGCGTGAGCTGGTGACCGCCGTGCCGGTACAGAATCGCCAGTATCTGGTGGATATCGTCGGTACCGGCGGTGACGGGGCCAACCTGTTCAACGTGTCCTCCGCCAGTGCCTTTGTGGCGGCGGCGGCGGGGGCCCGGGTGGCCAAGCACGGCGGGCGTTCGGTGAGCTCCAAAAGCGGCTCGGCGGACCTGCTGGAAACCGCCGGTATTGCCCTTGATCTGACCCCGGAACAGATCGGCAGCTGCGTGGACAATGTGGGCGTCGGCTTCATGTTTGCCCCCAATCACCACAAGGCCATGAAGTACGCCGTGGGGCCGCGCAAGGAGTTGGGCATGCGCACCCTGTTCAACATCCTCGGCCCCATGACCAACCCGGCCGGCGTCCAGCGCCTGGTGTTGGGGGTCTTCTCCGAGAAGCTGTGCCGACCCATGGCGGAAGTCATGGGCCGTCTCGGTGCCGAGCACGTGATGGTGGTGCACAGCAAGGATGGCCTGGACGAGATCAGCCTGGCCACCCGGACCCATGTGGCGGAATTCCGTAACGGGGAAATCAGCGAATACGCGGTGACCCCGGAAGACCTGGGGCTGGACTCTGATTCACTGGTGGGCCTGGATGTGACCGACTCCGATGCCTCCCTGGCCCTGATTCGCGATGCCTTTGGCAAGCGCAGCAGCGATGCCGCCCGCAAGGCGGCGGACATGATTGCCCTGAACGCCGGGGCGGCCATCTATGTGAGCGGGATTACCCGGACCCATAAAGAGGGGGTACGCATGGCGGAAGACTTGATCCACAATGGAGAGGCAGCGGAGCGCATGCGTGAGCTGGCCCAGTTTTCCACGGCACTGACTGCTGCAGACTGATAAGGAGAGCGGTTATGAGCACAGGCACCATTCTCGACAAGATCATTGCCCGCAAGCAGGAAGAAATCGCCGTCGGCAAAAACAACTACACCCTGGGCGAGCTGGAGGCCATGGCCGACAACGAGCGCAAGGCCAGGGGCTTCATCGCCAGCCTGTTTGACCGGGTGCGCGACCACCAACCGGCGGTGATCGCGGAGATCAAGAAGGCCTCTCCCAGCAAGGGTGTGATCCGGGATGATTTCGATCCGGTGGAGATTGCCCGCAGCTACGAGAAAAATGGTGCCGCCTGCCTGTCGGTACTCACCGACAAGGACTTCTTCCAGGGGGATGAACACTACCTGCGCGCCGCCCGCAACGCGGTGAACCTGCCGGTGCTGCGCAAGGACTTCATGATCGACCCCTGGCAGATCTTCGAGTCCCGGGCCATGGGGGCCGACGCCATTTTGCTGATCGCGGCAGCCCTGTCGGATGCGCAGATGAGCGAGCTCTATCACGCCGCCCAGCAGGCCGGCTGCGATGTGCTGGTGGAGGTGCATACCGAGGAAGAGCTGGAGCGGGCAGTGAATCTCAATGCCGAGCTGATCGGCATCAACAACCGTAACCTGCACACCTTCGAGACCAGCCTGAACACTACCCTGGCGTTGGCGGAAAAAGTGCCCGGCGATCGCATGATCGTCACCGAAAGCGGCATCCACACCCCGGAGGACGTGAAGCTGATGCGCAAGAATGGCATCAATGCGTTCCTGGTGGGCGAAGCCTTTATGCGGGCGGAGGATCCGGGGGCGGCCCTGAAGTCGCTGTTTTTTTAGTTAACAGTTAACAGTGAATAGTTAACAGCTGCACGGGGCCTGGTTGGTGCCGGGCAGAGAATGTTTGAGGCCGCGCCCATGAAGTGGGTGCGGCCTTTCTGTTTGAACAACCCTTACCTGCGAAGCCGCTGTAGGAGTTCCCTTCCAGGGGACGAACCGAGCGACAGCGAGGCAGGGTGCCAGATACAACAAGGCCGCGCCCATCATCTGGGCGCGGCCTCTTGGTTTTCCGTACCTGAAGGTGTTCGACGCGCAGCTATTAACTATTCATTATTAACTGTTAATTGCTCTTCACCGCGTTCCGTAAACCACCATGGTCTTGCCTTTCACGGACACCAGGCCCTGTTCTTCCAGGTTCTTCAGAACCCGGCCGACCATTTCCCGGGAGCAGCCGACGATGCGGCCGATTTCCTGGCGGGTAACCTTGATCTGCATGCCGTCCGGGTGGGTCATGGCGTCGGGCTGTTTGCACAGGTCCAGCAGGGTGCCGGCCACGCGGCCGGTGACATCCAGAAACGCCAGGTCGCCCACCTTGCGGGTGGTGGCGCGCAGGCGGCCGGCAATCTGGGCGGAGACGGCGAACAGGATGTCGGCGTCTTCTCGGGCCAGCTGTTTGAACTTGCCGTAGCTGACTTCCGCGACTTCGCACTCACTCTTGGCTTTCACCCAGGCCGAACGGGAGGGATCATTCTCGAACAACCCCATCTCACCGAAGAAATCCCCTTCATTCAGGTAGGCCATGATCATTTCGCGACCATCGTCGTCTTCGATCATGACCGTCACGGAGCCCTTCAGAATGTAGTAAAGCGCATCCGATTCATCACCCGCATAAATGATAGTGCTCTTCGCCGGATACTTGCGGCGATGGCAGTGGGCCAGAAACTGGTCCAGATTTGGAATAATTTTGTTGCCGTCAGTCATGGGCGCTCAATATTAAGCCAGAAAAATGTCTTAGCTGATAAGCGTAAGGATATTGCCTGTTTTTATCATTGATGCCAAGGGAACTGGCTCTCACTCTCAATTTTCACAGGCTCAACGGTGGCTTATGGCTGACCGGCACCGGATGGGCAGGGGATGGATCGGGGGCCCGGGCGGGAAAAATTATCTGCGATCCGGCCCCCTGAGGGGGTGGCGGCGCCCCCGCGCTATGGTACTCTGCGCCCCCTTTCGGGGCTGGAAAATACCGGCCTGGAGCGGTGACTGGAAGCTGGGAGATTCCCCATGAAAGCAGTGGTTAAATGGCAGGGCGAAGCCTGCTATGAAGCGCAGACAGAAAGCGGCCATACGGTGCTCATGGATGGACCGCCGGACCATGGTGGCCAGAATCGCGGGCCGCGTCCCATGGAGACCCTGTTACTGGGTGTCGGCGGCTGCTCTTCCTTTGATGTGGTACATATCCTCAAGAAGTCCCGCCAGGACGTGACAGACTGCCGTTGCGAGCTGACCGCGGAGCGTGTGGATGAGGTGCCGGCGGTATTCAGCAAGATTCATCTGCACTTCATCGTCAGCGGTAATAACCTGAAAGAGGCTCAGGTGAAGCGGGCCGTGGAGCTGTCGGCGGAGAAGTATTGCTCGGCCAGCATTATGCTGACCCGAGGTGGTGTTGAGATCACCCATAGTTATACCATTGAGGGCCAGGAAGCTTGACCCCTGGCCGGTCAAGGTGTCCGGCGCAAGCCGGAGAGACCAGGAGGTCTCGCAAACAGGTAACCGCAGACGCTGCGGTGGTGTGTTGGTTCTATTGTGGCGGTGACGCCTACGGGGTACAGCTGTGGTGAAAGATCCCAATCCCAAGATTACGGTTCATGGTTTCAACAACCTGACCAAATCCTTGAGTTTCAATATTTTCGATATCGCCTATGCGAAGACGGAACAGCATCGCAAGGAGTACATTGAGTATATTGACGAGCTGTATAATGCCGAGCGGCTCACCGAGATTCTCACCAATGTGACCAAGATCATCGGTGCCAACGTGCTCAACGTGGCTCGTCAGGATTACGATCCCCAGGGCGCCAGTGTGACCATGCTGATCGCTGAGCATGAGACGCCGCCGGACGGTACCGACTGGGATGAGGAAGCCCCGGGTCCGCTGCCGGATTCCGTGGTGGCGCATCTGGACAAGAGCCATGTGACGGTGCACACCTATCCGGAATCCCATCCGGATAACGGCATTTCCACCTTCCGGGTGGATGTGGATGTATCCACCTGCGGGGTGATTTCCCCGCTGCGTGCCTTGAACTACCTGATTCACAGCTTCGACTCCGATATCGTCACCATCGACTACCGGGTGCGGGGCATGACCCGGGATCTGGACGGCACCAAGCACTACATTGATCACGACATCAATTCGATCCAGAACTTCCTGACCGAAGACACCCAGAACGCCTATCAGATGATCGACGTGAACGTGTACCAGGAGAACATCTTCCATACCAAGATGCTGCTCAAGGACTTCGACATCGACAACTATCTGTTCGGTGCCGGCAGCGACGAGTTCGACAAGGAAGAACTGGAGCAGATCGAGGAGCGCCTGCGCACCGAGATGCTGGAGATCTTCTACAGCCGTAATATGGGGTAAGAAGGGCAGTTAACAGTTAATAGTGAATAGTTAACAGTTCGCGCCCATCGTCAGTTGTAGTAGAAAGCAAAGAGGCCGCGCCCACAGGTTGGGCGCGGCCTCTTGCGTTTTATGGACATGCTCCTCTTACGAAGCCGCTGTAGGAGCGCCTCTCGAGGCGCGAACCGTGCGAAGCACGGGAGATCAAACACTCCAGACCGTGACAGAGTTTCGATAGAGAGATCAGTAGGGTTTTGAAGGGTTGCCTCGCCAAGGCTCGGTTCGCGCCTCAAGAGGCGCTCCTACAGGTGCTTTTTCAGCGCGCCGATCAGATTCTGTAAGTCGTGAACGTCATCACCTTGCTCATCAACGTCATGGCGTGGCGCACTGGTGGGGGGAGCTCGGCGCCGCCGGCGTCCTTGGCGGTGACTGCGTGTTTGAGTTCGTCGCTTTTCATCTGTTCCAGAATGGCGCGGGTGCGCAGGTCGCTTTCCGGGACCTGGAACAGGTGGGACTCCAGGTGTTTGACCACCTGATTTTCCGTTTCCGACACAAAGCCCAGGCTCCAGCGATCACCGACCAGGCCGGCGGTGGCGCCCACCGCATAGCTCATGGCGTAGAACAGCGGGTTCAGTTTGCTGGGGACGCCGCCCAGTTCGCGAATGCGTTCTTCGCACCAGGCCAGGTGGTCTTCTTCCTCGCGGGCCGCTTCCTCCATGGCATGGCGCACATGGGGCAGGCTGGCGGTGCTGGCCTGTCCCTGATACAGGGCCTGGGCACAGACTTCGCCGGTATGGTTGATGCGCATGAGCCCCAGCACATGGCGGCGTTTGTCCGTGGGCAGGGTGCCGGCCTCCGGGGCATCCGGCGCCGGGGAGGCATGGGCGGGTTTCCGTTCCGCCTGGATGGTGCCTGGCGTCAACGTGCGCAGGGCGTTATCGGCCCGGGCCAGCAGTTTATCCAGCGGTGACAGTCGACGTTCGCTCATGGGGGCTTCCAATACGGTTTGCCACGGCATACACCTCGGGGTGCAGGTATCGTGGCGCTACAAAACAGTGTCAGTCTTCATGCTAGCATAGCGCTGACAGTGACCTGTGAAGAATGATAACAAATGAGTGACCTGAACGACCTGAAAATGCTGCTGGAATCCCGCTACCCCATCGTGGTCATCGAGACCTGGGAGGAGTTGCGGGCGCTGGACCTGATACGCCGTCTGGGGATGCGTGAGGGGCGACCGGTGTTTGCCTGGAATGTGGTGGATGGTCTGCGGCGGCTGGAGTTTGAAGATGCCCCCAGTCAGAAACACACCGTGGAACCGGATGCGCTGCTGGGACAGATTCGCGGTACCAATGAACCGGGCATCTACGCCCTGTGCGATCTGCATCCGTTTCTGAAGGACGAGCCGCGTCATACCCGGTTGCTGAAAGAGATCGCCCTGCACCATGAACGGTTGCACCACACCCTGGTGTTGATCAGCCACCAGTTTTCCATTCCCCCGGAGATCCGCCGTTATTGCACCCGGTTTTCCCTGTCCATGCCCGACGAGAAGCAGCTGGAACACATCGTTCAGGATGAGGCCCGTCGTTTCAAACAGGAGAAAGGCGAGCGAGTGCGGGCAGACCGAGCCTCGCTGGATCGTCTGGTGCGCAATCTGCGCGGTTTGAGCGTGGAGGACGCCCGCAAACTGGCCCGGGGTGCCATTATCCATGATGGAGCCATCACCGAGGCGGACTTGCCGGACATCAACAAGGCCAAGTTTGCCCTGATGGAAATGGACGGCGTCCTCAGCTACGAGTACGACACGGAAAGCTTCGCCAGCGTGGGGGGACTGCAAGGGCTGAAGGACTGGCTGGGGAAACGGGAGAAAGCGTTTCATGGCCAGAATGGGATCGACAGCCCCCGCGGCATCATGCTGGTGGGCGTGCAGGGCGGGGGCAAGAGCCTGGCGGCCAAGGCGGTGGCCGGGTTGTGGGGTCTGCCGCTGCTGCGCATGGACATGGGCGCCATCTACAACAAGTTTTTCGGTGAGTCCGAGCGTAACGTGCGCGAGGCGCTGGAGCTGGCGGAGACCATGTCACCCTGTGTGTTGTGGATCGACGAAATCGAGAAGGGCATCGCCGTGGGTGACAATGATGGCGGTACCTCCCGGCGTGTGCTCGGCACCCTGCTCACCTGGATGGCGGAAAATAAGAGCCAGGTGTTTCTGGTGGCCACGGCCAATGATATCGAACGGCTGCCACCGGAACTGATTCGTAAGGGCCGTCTCGACGAGATCTTCTTTGTGGACCTGCCGTCGCCGGCGGTTCGCGAGGTGATTTTCCGGATCCATCTGGAAAAACGCGGCCTGTCAGCGGATCGGTTCGATTTGCCTGCCCTGTCTGAGCACAGCGACGGGTTTACCGGAGCGGAAATCGAGCAGGCCGTGGTGGCCGGTCTCTACAGCGCAGGGGCTGCTGACGGGGTCCTGGATCAGGCGCTGCTGGAAGCGGAACTGGCGGCCACCGTGCCGCTGTCAGTGACCATGGCAGAATCCCTGGCGCGCCTGCGTCAGTGGTGCCAGGGCAGGGCGGTCCATGCCGGTGCTTGACCCCGGCCTGGCCGGGTCCGACCAGAGCCTGAGCGCTGCCTATGTGGATGCGGTGTTGCCACCGCTACTGGCGCATTACGGTTTGTCCCGGGACGCGGTGTTGCAGCAGGCCGGGCTCAGCGAAGCGCCATTCTCTGAGCCGGGACAATTGTTGCCACTGGTGGATGTGCTGCGACTGTTTCTGGTGATCCTGCAGGCCAGTGGCGATGCGGGCCTGGGTTTCGAAATCGGCAAGCGGGTGAAGCCCCGCTCCTATCAGGTGCTCGGTTACGTGATTCTGGCCAGCCGTGATCTGGGTCAGGCCATTGACCGGTTGATTCGCTTTGAAAGCCTGTCCGGCAAGTTGGGGGAGACACGGCTTTCTCACCATGGAGACAGGGTCCGCCTGAGCTGGCAATGCCCTCTGGCCGGTGAGCCCGCCCGTTATCTCACCGAGGCGGCCGTGACCGGTTGGGTGGCGTTCATGCGCCCGTTGATAGCCCGGGAGCTGGCCCCCAGTCAGGTCTGCTTTCGGCACGGGGCCCCGGATGATGAACAGCGTTATCGGGCATTTTTCGATGCGCCGGTGGGGTTCTCGGCAGACTTCGACGGGGTGGAATTGCCCGCGGAGTATCTGGCGTTGCCGCTGGAATCGGCGGATCCGGGGTTATCGCTGATGATGGAGCGGGAAGCCCGTGACCTGCTCGCCGATTTCGACATCAATAGCAATCTGGTCAGTGCCGTGCGTGCACGGATTTACCAGCAGCTGGCGGATGGGGAGCCGTCGCTGGAATCCGTGGCGGACAGTCTGGACATGGCGGCCCGCACGCTCAGCGCCCGGCTGGCACGGCGCTCACTGCGCTTTGCGGACATTCTGGACGGTTTACGTCAGAGTCTGGCGGAGTTGTATCTTCAGGATTCGGCCCTGTCGCTCACCGAGATCGCACTGTTGCTGGGCTTTGCCGAGTCCAGCTCGTTCAGTCGGGCATTTCGTCGCTGGCGAGGGACAAGTCCGAATCAGTGGCGTCGGGGCGGGTAAAGCGCACTAGGGTTTCCCGGAGCAAGTTCAGCTCCACCGGCTTGGGCAGGTGGGCGTTCATGCCCGCCGCCAGGCTGCGCTCCTTGTGTTCGCGCAGGATATGGGCGGTGAGCGCGACGATAGGGACCGCCGGCAGGCCCTGCTTCTGCTCGAACTGGCGGATGCGCCGGGTGGCTTCGAAGCCGTCCATCTCCGGCATTTCGCAATCCATCAGGATCAGGTCATAGCGGTGTTTTTCTGCCAGTGACAGGGCTTCCTGGCCATCCGAGGCAATGTCGGCTTTCAGGCCCAGCTTGCCAAGCATGCCGCGAATCACCTTCTGGCTCAGGTAATGGTCTTCTGCCACCAGGATGCGCAGTTGCGGGTCCGGTTTGTGCTCGGTCTTGCCGGGAACCGGTCGATGGCCCTGACCCAGCTCCTCGGCCAGTACCTGACGCAGGCGAGGGGAGGAAACCGGTTTGGACAGCACACGGTGGATGCCCACGTTGCGGGCCTGGGTCGCACTGGGTGCCAGACTGACACCGGTCAGCATCACCAGCACGGTGGGGTGCATGATCACCGGGTCTTCATGGATGCGGGCGGCCAGTTGCATGCCGTCCATGCCGGGCATGTTGTGGTCGAGCACCACCACGTCGAAAGGCTCGTTGATGTTGGCCTGGGTTCGCAGGGAGGCCAGTGCTTCGCGGGGATCGTGGCAGGCAGTGACCCGCATTCCCCAGGACAGGGCATGGTGACGAAGCACCCGGGTCACGGTGCTGGAATCGTCCACCACCAGCAGGCTTTTCCCTTCCAGGGTACGGGTATCCACCATGGCTGGTGGGGGAGCCTCGCTGGTTTCTGCCGGGAGGGGAACCACAAACCAGTAATGGGCGCCGCGCTGGTCCTGCAGGGTGCCCATGCGACCTTGCAGGGCTTCCACCAGCTGTTCTGCAATGGCCAGGCTCAGATGACTGCTTTCCGGCTGGTTTTGGGTATTGCGCAGGCGTTTGAGGATGTCGTCGTTGAGGGCGCTGCCGGAGAAGCCGAAGCGAACCCGGTCTGCCTGGCCGGTGGGCTCCATGGACACATCCACCACCAGTTCTCCGTGGCTGCCATGGCGTACCAGGGCGCCCATCAGGTTGGTGAGGATCTGCCGTAGCCTGCCGGCGTCGCCAATCACCCGGGTGGGGACATTGGTGTGCACATGGGTGATCAGCTCAATCTGCTTTTCCTCGGCCTTTTCCTTGAACAGGTCTATGGCTTCCATGACCAGATCATGGATGTCCAGGGCGCTGTGGTTGATGTCTGTGCCCTGGGTAGAGAGCTGGGAGTGCTCCAGCACATCATTGATGATGCGCAGCAGGTTGTCGCCGGCATTCTGTATGGCGCCCACGCACTCGCGCTGGTTGGGTGTCAGTGGGGTGTCGCCAAGGATTTCCGCCATGCCAAGGATGCCGCTCAGCGGGGTACGAATGTCATGGCCGATCCGGGACAGGGTTTCCCGGCGAGTGCTGTCCACGGTCTCGGCAATGGCTTCTGAGCGTTTTCTTTCGATCTTCAGGCGTGCCTGCTGGCTGTATTGCAGTCGCAATCCGATCCCCAGGGTCACGGCCTCCAGCACCGTGGCTCCCAGTAACCACTGGGGCAGTTCCGCCCCGGTCTGCACTACCCCCAGGCACGCCAGGCATACCACCAGGGCCGGGATGCTGATCAGCAGGGAGGTGAGAAAAAACAGTCCTCCCCCGGTGATTTCCCGGTGCCAGGCGGTGTAGCCCATGGTGAGCAGAAACAGGGTGGCCAGGGTGACCAGAGCAAAGCTGATGTAGCCGGCGGCGGCCAGCGGCAGCATGATGGTCAAGGGCAGATTGATCAGGGCCAGTACCTGCAGCAGGCGGGTAGAGTATTGTAGCCAGCCGGTCTGTTCGGACAGGTTGAAGAAGCTGCGCGAGAGGCCGTTCGCCGACCACATGGCCAGCATCATGCCGGCAAAAAGCAGCCGCGGGTGCAGCAGGTTGTTTTCACTCAGGTCCCCGGGCAGCAGGTCCGCCAGGGTCAGCCCGATCATCAGGATGCTGAGGATAAAGCCGCAGTGGTAGTAGTAAGTGGCGCCGCCACGCAGGGCGCCCACAATCAGGTTATAAAATGCCAGCATCAGCAGGGCGCCGGCCAGCAACATGTAGATTGTGTTTTGCTGTTGCTGGGTCTGAAGCAAGCCGTTGACGGTGGTCAGTGTCAGTCCGTAAGTCAGGTAGGCCCGGGGAGGCAATTGCAGATAGACAAGCTGGGTGTCGCCGGTGGGCAGGTCTATCCGGAAGCTGCTGCCGCGACCGCTAATGCGCTGCTGGGGGGCCAGTTGGCGGTACCCCTCGTTGCCATCCGGCAGGTAGAGGGTTGCTGCCGGATTGCCACGCAGATGCAGGGCGAAGGTGTTCTGGTTGCCCAGCTCGTTCTTGATGGCAACGCGCACCCACCAGTGTCCATTGCGGATACCCAGACGCTCGATATAGCGGGTGGCCGGCTGGAAACCGGCCGTGGCGGGATGTTGGCTGACTGCCTGGATATCCAGCTCACCGGAGGGGTCGCGCAGGTACTCGGAGTAGATGGTAATGCGGGCCTGATCCGGCAGGCTGTGGATCACAAAGGGGGGCGGCGGTTCCGGGTTGGCCCGACAGAGGCTGCCAACCATGGCCAGCAGAAGAATCAGCGCTCCTCTGAATAAAAACGAATCAGGCCACTTCCGTTGGTTCTTTTGCATCCGTCGCTTTTCCCCGGTCCAGCACATAGGCGTTGAGGCCTGCTTCCGAGAGGATATAGGCTCCCAGCTCACTACGTCGACCATCACCGCACACCACATAGAAAAAATCCTTTTCCAGCGTGTGCACTTCGCGGCGCAATTCGTTGAGTGGCAGGTTGCGGGCACCGGGGGTGCGGTCGTGGCGAAACTCCATGGGCAACCGCACATCCACCAGAATGCAGGCGGTTTCCGCTTCCAGCACCATGGTGTCCAGCTCATCCTCACTGAGGTGGCGAATGACCGAGTCTTGCAGGATGGATTGAAAGTCCTTCTTGCCAAGGCACATCAGGGTGCCGTCACTGGTCATGGTAATGGTGGCGTTGCGGGGGCTGTCGCTGATCAGGGCGTCTTCACCGAAGAAGCGACCGGCGGAGAGGGCTGCCAGGGTTTCCTGTTTGGCGCCTTTGGCGCGGGTGACCATGGCCTTGCCCTGCTTGATCACGAAGAAGGTATCGCCATCCTCGCCCTCGCGCACCACCGTTTCGCCGAGCTGCACTTCCCGTTCCTCGAATTTCACGAACAGGCTGTGAATCATGGCCGGCGGGATGGCGGAAAACAGCTCTGAAGACAGCAGCGCATCCATCCAGTCCCGCTCGCTCTCGTCATCATCCTCGTCGAGCATGGATTCGGCGGCCTGGGTCCAGGTCATCAGCAGATCCAGCTTGTTGCGGTCGATGGCGTAGAGGGTCGTGGTTTCCGCGCTGATGGCGTTGATGGTGTGTTCCGGGTAATTGTCCAGCGCCAGGTAATTCTCGTCATCGTCGGCGGTAAAGTGCCGCACCTGGAAGCTGGCGTCGGTCAGGTCCAGGGCGCCTTCCACCAGAAAATAGGCCTTGTCACTGGTCTGGCCACGTTTGAACAGCAATCGCCCCGGACCGATCTTGATGACGTCGATCTGGCCCTGGATTTCCTTCAGGTGTGATTCGCCCAGGCAGTCAAAGGGAATGAAATTCTCGAGACGAGACATGTCGGCGACGACATCGCTCATTGCTAACCCCCGGCAGTATAAACGTGCAGCATTGGTGGATGAGCCCTGCCGGGCTCACCCTTACTTCTTAGTTGCTACTACTTTATGACTTTTCGCGGGCCACTGCACGGTAACCGATGTCTTTGCGGTGGTAGGCGTTGCGCCATGTGATCTGTTTCACACCGGCATAGGCGTTGGCCTGGGCTTTACCGACGGTGTCGCCGACACCGGTCACGCAGAGTACCCGGCCGCCGCTGGTGACCACCTGGCCGTCTTTCTCGGCGGTGCCAGCATGGAAGACTTTGACGGTGTCGGAATCCGCCTGGTCCAGGCCGTCGATCACGTCGCCCTTGTCGTAGCTGTCCGGGTAGCCGCCGGCGGCCATGACCACACCCAGGGTGGGGCGCGGGTCCCACTGGATGTCGGCCTGGTCCAGCTTGCCGTCCAGGGCCGCCAGGCACAGGGCAGCCAGGTCGGATTGCAGGCGCATCATGATCGGCTGGGTTTCCGGGTCGCCGAAGCGGCAGTTGTATTCGATGACCTTGGGGGCGCCTTCCGGGTTGATCATCAGCCCGGCGTAAAGAAAGCCGGTGTAGGGCATGCCCTCGGCGGCCATCCCTTCCACGGTGGGGGTGATCACCTCGTCCATGATGCGCTGGTAGACCGCATCAGTGACCACCGGCGCCGGGGAGTAAGCGCCCATGCCGCCAGTGTTGGGGCCGGTATCGCCGTCGCCGACGCGCTTGTGGTCCTGGCTGGTGGCCATGGGCAATACGTTCTTGCCGTCCACCATGACGATAAAGCTGGCTTCCTCGCCTTCCAGAAATTCCTCCACCACCACGCGGTGGCCGGCGTCGCCGAACTTGTTACCGTCCAGCATGTCGCGCACGGCGTCTTCGGCTTCTTCCAGAGTCATGGCCACAATCACGCCTTTACCGGCGGCCAGGCCATCGGCCTTGATGACGATGGGGGCACCCTGTTCACGGACATAGGCCAGGGCCTCGTCCATGTCGGTGAAGTTGCCGTAGGCGGCGGTGGGGATGTTATGGCGAGCCAGGAAATCCTTGGTAAAGGCTTTTGAGCCCTCCAACTGGGCGGCGAGCTTGCTGGGGCCAAAACACTTCAGGTTGTTGCCCTGGAAGGTATCCACCAGGCCTTCCACCAGCGGCGCTTCCGGCCCGACGATGGTCAGGTCGATGCCGTTGTCCTTGGCGAAGGCCAGCAGGGCAGGCTGGTCCAGCACGTCGATGGCTACGTTTTCCACCCCGGCTTCCCGGGCGGTGCCGGCATTGCCGGGTGCCACGAACACTTTGTTTACCTGCTCAGCCTGAGCCACTTTCCAGGCCAGCGCATGCTCGCGGCCACCGCCGCCAATGATCAGAACTTTCATTGAGGTTACTGCCTCTTCTGACGTTGTCTCTATTGGAGACGGGTCAGACGTCGGACGTCGGACGCTAACCCGGTTTTGTCGTCAGACGTCCGACTTCAGACGTCCGACCGCTTAATGTCTGAAATGACGCATGCCGGTGAAGACCATGGCCATGCCGGCTTCGTCAGCGGCGGCAATGACTTCTTCGTCGCGGATCGAGCCGCCCGGCTGGATCACGCAGCTGATGCCTACCTTGGCGGCATTGTCGATACCGTCGCGGAACGGGAAGAAGGCGTCGGAGGCCATCACCGACCCTTCCACCTGCAGCCCGGCATGCTCGGCCTTGATGGCGGCAATGCGGGCGGAGTTGACGCGGCTCATCTGGCCGGCGCCCACGCCCACGGTCTGGCGGTTCTTGGCGTAGACGATGGCGTTGGATTTGACGAACTTGGCCACTTTCCAGGCGAAGATCAGGTCGTGCATCTCGGCTTCCGTAGGGGCGCGCTTGGTGACCACTTTCAACTCGCCTTCGGTGATCATGCCGATGTCGCGGTCCTGTACCAGCAGGCCACCGTTAACGCGCTTGTAGTCCAGGCCTTCTGTCGCCGGGCCGTCGATCTTGCCACACACCAGTACCCGTACGTTTTTCTTGGCAGCGGTAATGGCCAGTGCCTCATCGGTGGCAGACGGGGCGATGATTACTTCCACAAACTGACGATCGACAATGGCCTGGGCGGTGGCGGCATCCAGCTCGCGGTTGAAGGCGATGATGCCGCCGAAGGCAGATTCGGTATCCGTTTCGAAGGCCAGGTCGTAAGCCTTGCCTATGCCGTCCAGGCTAACGGCCACACCACAGGGGTTGGCGTGTTTGACGATCACACAGGCGGGCTTGGTGAAGGACTTCACACACTCCAGCGCCGCGTCGGTGTCGGCGATGTTGTTGTAGCTCAGTTCCTTGCCCTGCAGTTGCTTGGCCGTAGCAATGGAGGCCGGTGCCGGATTGCGTTCGGTGTAGAAGGCCGCTTTCTGGTGCGGGTTCTCGCCGTAGCGCATGTTCTGGGTCTTTTCGAAATTCAGGTTGATGGTGCGCGGGAAGTCGTCATTGTTTTCACCGACTTTCTTGCCGAAGTAGTTGGCAATGGCGCTGTCGTAAGCGGCGGTGTGTTCGAAGGCCTTGATGGCCAGATCGAATCGCAGGGTGTCGGACAGGGCGCCGTTGTTGGCTGCCATGTCGTCCAGAACGCGCTGGTAATCTGCAGCGGCGGTCACAATGCCGACGCTGGCATTGTTCTTGGCGGCGGAACGTACCATGGTGGGGCCGCCAATATCGATGTTTTCGATGGCGTCTTCCAGGGAGCAATCCGGGTTGGCCACGGTGGCCTCGAACGGGTACAGGTTGACCACCACCAGATCAATGCGGCTGATGTCGTTGTCCGCCATTACCTGCTCGTCCTGGCCGCGACGGCCCAGGATGCCGCCGTGCACTTTCGGGTGCAGGGTCTTCACCCGGCCGGCCATCATTTCCGGGAAACCGGTGTAGTCGGAGACTTCGCGTACCGCGATGCCCTCGTCCTGCAGCTTCTTGTAGGTGCCGCCCGTGGAGAGGATCTCCACGCCTTGCTCGGCCAGGGCCTTTGCAAATTCGACGATACCTGTCTTGTCGGAAACACTGATCAGTGCACGTTCAACCGCGTTGCTCATGGGGTTTCACCAAGTTACGTTCTGGAATAAGTGGTTCATTTAAAAACAAAAAAAGGGCAGTAAGGACTGCCCTTCATCTTCGCGGTCGTGCTTACAGCAGACCGTACTGCTTGAGTTTCTTGCGCAGGGTGCCACGGTTCAGGCCCAACAGCTCGGCGGCCTTGGTCTGGTTGCCGCGGGTGTACTCGAGCACTTTCTCAAGCAGCGGAATTTCCATTTCCGCCAGCACCATCTGGTAAAGCTCACTCACCGGCTCGCCGTCCAGCTGGTTGAAATAATCGTTTAACGAACGTCGCACACAATTGCGCAGGGTGTCGTGAGTTTCACTGCGCGCAATGGTCAGGTGCGGCTTTCGTGCTTCAGCGGTGTTCATTTCAGTAAGTGTCCGTGCAGCGGCTGTGTTAACTGAAGAAAGGGTCATGCGGCCAAGGCTCCGTTTTTCTTCCGGGCAGACACCTCGCCATAGCGACCGAAGCGTACCCGGTCGGTAGTGGCGTTTATCTGTTGGAAAAACTGCTCGATTGCCAACCGTTGATCGGTGGCATTTTCCAGTGTGTTAAATCCGCGCCGGAAGTCTTCCCCACCGGGCAGGTTTTGCGTGTACCAGCCCAGATGTTTACGCGCGATACGCACTCCCATGAACTCTCCATAGAACTGGTGGAGTTCGGCGAGGTGCTGTTGCACGCAATCGTGGACTTCCGTTACTAACGGCGCTGCGGCTAGCGAGCCGTGCTCGAGGTAATGCAGGGTATCCCGGAAGATCCACGGGTTCCCCTGTGCAGCGCGGCCGATCATGATACCACCCGCGCCGGTGGATTCCAGTACCCGTTTAGCTTTTTCCGGGCTATCCACGTCACCGTTAGCCATAACGGGAATATTGACTGCGGCCACCACCCGGGCGATGGAGTCATACTCGGCGTCGCCGTTGAACTTGTCCGCGCGGGTGCGGCCATGGATGGCCAGGGCCTGGATGCCCGCCGCTTCGGCGATGCGAGCGATCTCCACGGCGTTGCGATGATCGCGATCGGGGCCGGTACGAATCTTCAGGGTTACCGGTACGTCCACAGCAGCGACCACCGCATCCAGGATGCGGGCCACCAGCTCCGGGTCGGCCAGCAGGGCGGAACCTGCGGCGCGTTTGCACACTTTCTTTGCCGGGCAGCCCATATTGATATCAATGATCTGGGCGCCATGATCCACATTGGCGCGGGCCGCGTCGGCCAGCATGGCCGGCTCGCCGCCGGCAATCTGCACCGACACCGGCCCGGGCTCACCACTGTGGTCCAGTCGTTGGCGTGACTTTCGAGAGTTCCACAGACGGGTGTCCGAGGTCACCATTTCCGATACCAGCAGGCCGGCACCCAGATCCCGGCACAGGCGCCGGAAAGGACGATCCGTGACGCCGGCCATGGGGGCCAGAATCAACGAATTGGGTAAGGTGTATGGGCCGATTTGCATAGGGGCGGAATGGCATGTGTTTAAGGGGGGCTAATGATAGTGAGCGGCGCGCGGGGATGAAAGGGCGCAGGGTAAAAAATGCGCAATTTCGGGCTCAGGCGGGTGCGGTGGTGTTATCTGAGTGGTTAGTTGCGAGGAGCGAGGTACGAGTCTCGAAAGGCAAAACCGGTTTGGCTTTTCGAGACTCGTACCTCGTTACTCGCTGATCGGGTCAGGGCCGCTATCGCTGGCTCACCCGTTCCTTGGCATCCACGGCTGGCAGCAGGCGCAGGTTATAGTTCACCGCCTGCTCGCCCGGATCGACAATTTCCAGGGAGATGTGCAGCGGAGTGTTCACCGGCATGGCCTCCATGTTTGTCAGATCTCCCCGGAGATATTCCGCCGGGCTGAAGCGACGGCTGGCGACGGGATCACCATTGAGGGCGCTGAAGCTCAGTTCCAGTTCCGGAAACGGCTGCGGGTAACGGGCTTCGTTGAACAGGATGGCGTCCACGATCAGGGCGTTGGTGTAGTCGGGATGGCTGCGGACGACCAGATTGGCACCGCGCAGTTTACTGATATCCGTGCGGTTGGGCAGCCGGCAGCCCAGCACGCCGCAGGCCTGTTGGTAGAGGGGGCGCCATTGTGGGGTACGGGCCAGATCATCGAAATTGAAGTAGGCGTATTGTGCTACCAGTACCATCAGGGCCAGGGCTGACAAACCTCCCCATTTGAGCATCCCCGTCCAGTCGTGTTGCTGGCGGAAGGGCGTATCACGCTCACGTACCGGCTGCGACAATGGGACCGGTTCTTCGGTCAGGTCGTCGCCAAACAGGTCCAGGCCGCCGAACAGGCTGTCATCCTCGTCATCCTGAGGCGGTTTGGGGGCCGGTTTTTTCTTGGCCTGCGGTGGTTGTGCCGCGGCTTTCGGCGGGCTGGCCTGGCTGTCCCGGGGGGCAAAACTGGCGGGTTGGCTGGCGGTCTGTTTCGCTGGCGGATCGTCTTCGTTTTCCAGTTCCTTGAGCAGGGCCTCGGCCCAGGCCTCATCCGCATTGTCGTTATGACTGGCGCGGCCAGCGCCCTGCATGTCGGAAAAATCTTCCCCGAGCCCGGAGTCGGCGGCATCTTCATCCAGATTGATGAAGGAGTCGCTCAGCTCCATACCTTCAATGCTGAGGCTGGAGGTGGCCCCGTCATCGTCATCATCGAACGTCTGCCGAGAGTCTTCGCTGGCGTTGCCTGGATTGCTTTCCAGGGCGCCTGCCCAGCGATCGTCGGCGGCGTCCTGTTTGGCCGGGGGGGCATCAATCAGGTAGTCACTGGCCTGAAAAATCTGCAGGCAGGAGCCGCAGCGTACCGCGCCGCGGGCCTGCTTCAGGTGTTCTTCGGTGATCTTGAACTGGGCTGCACAGTGTGGGCAGCGGGTTTTGTATTGGGCGGCCATGGCTTTCGCCTGATTGTTATTGGTGATGAGACGCAACACGCTGCACGCAGCCCCTAAATCCAGATAACGCGTGCAGATGAGTCAGGTATGTTTTACAGAAAAAGCGGGACAGCCCGCAAGGACCTGTCACTCAGTTTTACGTCGTACTCCGTCGATTCGCACCCAGTCACCCTGTTGGGTGGTGGGATTCAGGTCGAACCAGGGGGTGTAGGCGGCCCGCACCGACTCCGCCTGTTCGGCAAGAATGCCGGATAGTGCGAGGCTGCCGCCGGGGCGACAATAACCGGCCAGTTGGCCAGCCAGGTCTATCAGCGGGCCGGCCAGGATGTTGGCCACCAGTACGTCGCAGCGGTAGTCTGCGGGCAGATTCTCCGGCAGGTAGAGGCTGAGTCCGTCGGCGACACCGTTGTTGCGGGCATTGTCTTCGCTGGCGGTCAGCGCCTGGGGATCGATGTCGGTGCCGGTGGCATTGCCGGCCCCCAGCAGCAGGGCGGCGATGGCCAGCACCCCTGAGCCACACCCGAAATCCAGTACGGCCTTGCCGGTCAGGTCGGCCTGGTCCAGCCATTCCAGACACAGGGCTGTGGTTTCATGGGTGCCGGTGCCGAAGGCCAGCCCCGGATCCAGTTTCAGATTTACCGCCTGGGGATCCGGCGATGCACTCCAGCTGGGGACGATCCACAGCCGTTCACCAAAGCGCATGGGCGCAAAATCATCCATCCAGGCCCGTTCCCAGACCTGATCATCCAGCGTTTCGTGATGATGGGCCTGGGCCTCCAGCCCCTGTTGTTGCAGGGCGGCGAGGATCAATGCCGGGTCACGGTCCGCATCGAACAGGGCGCTGACCACGGTGTTCTGCCACAGGGGGCGAGCACCGGGCGGTGGCTCGAAGACTGGCTGATCGGCGCCGTCGGTGAGCGTAACCGCGCAGGCGCCCATGTCTTCCAGTGCGGATTGAAAGGCATCCGCATGGGCTTCGGTGGTGGCAAGGTGGAGCTGGAGCCAGGCCATGTTGTCGCTTCGCTCTAGTTAATAGTGAATAGTTAACAGTTAATAGCTGCGCGAGAAAGGAGGTCGTCGTTCAGAACGGATGAGGCCGCGCACAGGGTCTGGGCGCGGCCTCGGAGATAATATAACAGCTAATGGTGAACGCGAGCTATTCACTGTTCATTGTTAACTATTCACTGCTTCCCAGTTTTTTCTCGAGGTGGTGAATATCCACGCCGCCGGCAATGAAGGCCTTGTCCCTGAAGATCTTGTTGCGGTGCAGTTCCACATTGGTCTTGATGCCCTCCACCACGATTTCGTCCAGCGCATTCTTCATGCGCGCAAAGGCGATCTCGCGGTTTTCGCCCCAGGTGATCAGCTTGCCGATCAGGGAGTCATAGTAGGGGGGCACGGTGTAGCCACTGTAGATATGGGAGTCCACACGGACGCCGTTGCCACCCGGCGCGTGGAAATAGGTGATCTTGCCGGGGCAGGGGGTGAAGCGGACCGGATCTTCCGCGTTAACACGGACCTCGATGGCATGCCCCTGGAAGGTGATGTCTGACTGTTGCAGCTGCAGGCCTTCGTCGCTGGCGATGCGCAGTTGCTCCTTGACGATGTCGACACCGGTGATCATTTCGGTCACAGGGTGCTCTACCTGTACACGGGTATTCATCTCGATGAAGTAGAACCCTTCATTTTCGTACAGGAATTCGAAGGTGCCGGCACCCCGGTAATTGATTTCCTTGCAGGCGTTGACGCAACGCTCGGCCACTTCATCTTTCAGGTGTTGGGGAATGCCCGGCGCAGGGGCTTCTTCCACCACCTTTTGGTGACGACGTTGCAGGGAACAGTCCCGGTCGCCCAGATGGATGGCATGGCCGGCGCCATCCGCCAAGACCTGCACTTCCACGTGACGGGGTTTCTGCAGGAACTTTTCCATGTAAACGGTGGCGTCACCGAAGGCATTCTTGGCTTCAGAGCGGGTCAAGGTGATGGCATTGAGCAGGTGCTTGGCGTCTTCCACCACGCGCATGCCACGGCCGCCGCCGCCGGCAGCGGCCTTGATGATCACCGGGTAGCCGATCTTCTCGGCCATGGCCAGGGAGGCATCGCCGTCGTCACCCAGGGGGCCATCGGAGCCGGGCACGGTGGGAACGCCGGCTTTCTTCATGGCTTCAATGGCGGCGACCTTGTTGCCCATCAAACGGATGGTCTCCGCCTTGGGGCCGATAAAGGTGAAGCCGGAGCGTTCCACGCTTTCGGCAAAATCCGCATTTTCGGCGAGGAAACCGTAACCCGGGTGAATGGCGTCGGCGTCGGTGACTTCCGCCGCACTGATGATCGCCGGGATGTTCAGGTAGGACTCGGTGGACGAGGCCGGGCCGATGCAGACCGCTTCGTCGGCCAGCCGCACGTGCATGAGATCCCGGTCAGCCTTGGAATAAACCGCCACGGTGCGAATGCCCAGCTCCTTGCAGGCACGCAGGATGCGCAGGGCGATTTCGCCGCGGTTGGCAATGACAACCTTTTCCAGCATGAGATGCCTCCGTTAAACGATGGAGAACAGAGGCTGATCGAATTCAACCGGTTCGCCGTCTTCCACAAGGATGGCATCAATGGTGCCGGACTTGTCCGCTTCGATCTGGTTCATCATCTTCATGGCTTCGACGATGCATAGCACGTCGCCGGCCTGGACCTTCTTGCCCACCTCGACAAAGGAGGAGGCGCCCGGTGACGGGGAACGGTAGAAGGTTCCGACCATAGGTGAGCGAACCAAATGGCCACTGGGGGTATTGTCGGCCGGGGCCGGCGCTTCGGCGGCAGGAGTCTGCGCCGGAGCGGGCGCCGGTGCAGGTGCCTGCGGAGCCGCATAGTAGTGCGCGGGCGCCGCAGGGTGACGGGAGCCGCGGCTGATGCGCACGGATTCTTCCCCTTCACAGATCTCCAGCTCTTCGATGCCGGATTCTTCCAGCAGCTCAATCAGTTTCTTGATCTTGCGAATATCCATGTATTAACCATCCAGTTGTTCAAGGGCGGCGGTCAGCGCCAGCGTGTAGCCGGTGGCGCCGAGCCCGCAGATCACGCCCCGGGCAATATCAGAAAAATAGGAGTGATGGCGGAAGCTTTCCCGAGCATGCACATTGGAGAGGTGCACCTCGATAAAGGGGATGTCCACCGCCAGCAGGGCGTCACGCAGGGCCACGCTGGTATGGGTGAAGGCCGCCGGATTGATAATGATGAAGTCGATGCCCTCGGTGCGGGCATCGTGGATCCGTTCAACCAGCTCGTATTCCGCGTTGCTTTGCAGGTGCTGCAAGTGGTGGCCGGCATCGCTGGCCTGGGTCTGCAGTTGCTGGTTGATATCGGCCAGGGTGACATGGCCGTACTTGTCCGGCTCACGGGTGCCGAGCAGATTCAGGTTTGGGCCATGTAAGACCAGAATGGAAGCCAAAACGGGTCCCCCCTGGGGAATTTGTCGTTATCTACCGTGAACGTGCAGGAAATGCACCGGTTATCCCGGTGTTTCTGGCACTTGTGCAATACTAGGGGGAAATCATGACAGAAAAAAGGGTTTTACAACATTCGTTACAAGTTGCCGGAAGATGCCGTGCAATCGGTACTGTTTCACGATTTTTGGTTAGGCGGAGCTCCTACGGCAAGGGCATGGGGTCGTGGAGGGGCATCAAAGCCCCGGCATCACCCGTTGGTCCAGATGCTCCAGGAACCTCGCTGGTTTCATTTCCCCCAGTACCCGGGATTCCGGTAGCTCCGTGCCTGCCGGGGTAAAGAACACCAATGCCGGCAGGCCGAGGATGTTGTACTGCTCCATGATGGCCTGGCTGTCCGCGTTAATCTCGGTGATGTCCACCCGATAAAGGTCGAAGTCTTCCATGGCTGCCAGCACCTGGGGATCGCTGAGAGTGGTTTCCTCCAGCACCTTGCAGGCCACACACCATTCAGCAAAGAAATCCACCAGCACCGGTTTGCCGGCCCGGCGGGAATCGGCCAGGGCCGTGGTGAGATTGTCGCGGCCCAGGATGGTCTGCCAGGGGCCGTGGTCGCTGGGAGAGCTGACGGTGTCAGTCACCGGTGCCGGTTGTGTCATCGGCGCCAGGGGTTGCAGTGGGTCGTCGCCACCGCTGAGTGCCCCGACGATCATTACCGAGCCATAGAGGGCCAGCACCAGAGCGATACCCCGCTTGAGTCGGGCCATTCCCTCGCCGGCGGATTCCAGGGCGCCGAGCTGCACCCCGTAGATCGCCAGCAGCTGACCGTAAAGGCCCAGGGTAAGGGTGCCGTTGATGATGCGGTCCAGCAGCCAGATGGCGACGCCCAGCATGACCACACCAAAGAAGCGTTTGATTTCTTCCATCCACATGCCGGCCCGGGGCAGCAGGCTGCCGCCGCCGGTACCGAAAATGATCAGCGGCACCCCCATGCCCATGGACAGGGCGAACAGGGAAGCCGCACCGGTCAGGGCATCGCCGCTGGCGGCCACATAGATCAGTGCTCCGGCCAGAATCGGGGTCACACAGGGGGAGACCACCAGGGCGGAGATGGTGCCCATGATGGCGGCACCAAGCAGATTGCCCCGTTGGCTGTCGCCGGGCTGGTGCAGCTTGTTACGCAAGAAAGCAGGCAGTTGCAGCTCGTAGAGACCGAACATGGACAGGGCCAGTAACACGAAGACCACCGTGGAGGTGATGATGGCCGCCGGTTGTTGCAGCAGGACCTGAAGATTCAGGCCGGCGCCAAATACCGCAACCAGCAGCCCGGCCAGGGTATAGGGCACCGCCATGCCCAGCACATAGCTGGTGCTGAGCACAAAGCCGCGACTGGCGCTGGGTTCCTTTTCGCCGGCGATGATCCCGGAAAGGATCGGCACCATGGGGAAGACGCAGGGCGTGAACGCCAGTAGCAGGCCGCCCACGAAGAACAGGCCGATGATCAGTCCCAGGGAGCGGTCGGTCATCCACCGGTTGAAGGCGTTGGCGTCTTCGGATTGCAGAGTGCTGAGAAAACCGCCGTCATCATTGCGGGTGCTGGGGGACTCAGCGGGAGTGGCCGCGGTCGCGGCCGGGGACTTTTTTGCCGGTGCCGGATTGGCCAGCGGGATAACCTTCTTGGTGGGCGGATAGCACAGGGTGTCCTCAATACAGCCCTGGTAACGGACCTCAAGCTCGGTGGCCACCAGCGGTACGCTGCCGACCGGCAGGGTCAGGGAAAGCCGGTCGTAGTAAACCTGCACATCCCCGAAAATTTCGTCGGTCTTGTCCTTGCCGGGGGGGAGGGTGTAGTCGGCGAAATCCTCCAGCACATTTCCATTCTGGTCTCGCAAGCTGAAGCCGAAACGGTGCTGGTACAGATAAACGTCGTCGATCAGCTCGAAATCCAGCAGCAGTTGCTGGTTGTCCCAGTCGGCATCGGTTACCAACTGGATGGCTTCATCTACGGTAGGAAGGCGGTCTTCACCGAAAAAATCCTGCGCCAGGGTAGCGGAACATGCCAGCAGCAGTGTCAGGGCGAACCCCAGTCGTAGCCAGGTTTTTTGCATTAGTTACTCCTCAATCCCCAAAAGCAAAAGACGGCATCGTTTCGATGACGGAATGACCGATAAGTTTCAGGGCGGATTATTAACGGTGCCTTAAGATTGCTTTAAGGCATCCGTAGGAAGCTGTGGTCTCAATAACAGGAGAACCTTATGCGCTTTCTACGGGTACTTGTACTGCTGGCCGTTCCCTGGCTGGCCATTGCCCAGCCCCCATTTTCCCCCGAGCTGCAGGCAGACGCAAAAGTCATTTATGTGGACTTCTGGGCCAGCTGGTGCGGGCCGTGTCGGCGTTCCTTTCCCTGGCTCAATCATATGCAGGCCAAATACGGAGAAAAGGGCTTCACCGTGATTGGAGTCAACGTGGATCCCAGCCGGGAAGACGCCCAGTTGTTCCTGGACAAATACCCGGCCACCTTCCCGCTGGTGTACGACCCGGACGGCGAGCTGGCCACCCGTTACGCCCTGCAGGGCATGCCCAGCTCCATCCTGTTGGGTGCCGATGGTGAAGAGCTGTCGCGCCATATCGGCTTCTCCGAAAAGCACAAGGATGACTACGAGCAGGAAATCGTTCGGTTACTGGAGGCAAAACAATGAAAAGGCTGATCAGTCTTGTGGCCGTGATGACGGCCCTGGGTGCCCTTGCCGGGTGCCAGAACTTGGGGGTGCAACCGTGGGAGCGTGATCTGCTGGCCAAGCCGGTGATGACACCGGGGGCGGCAGACGGTCTCGATGATGCGCTGGATGATCACATCTATTTCAGCAAGGAAGCGTCCAGTGGCGGGCGCGGTTTTGGCGGCGGCGGCTGCGGCTGCAACTGAGGGACGAACCATGAAAAAAATGTTAGACGGAAAGAAGATTGGTGCGGGCCTGGCAGCGGCAACGTGTTCCCTGCTGGGGCAACCAGCCATAGCTCAGGATACCACCGATGCGTGGCAATTTGATTCTGCCGTGCTGTATTACAGTGAGCAGGACAGGGTGACGGCAGTGGAGCCCGTGGTTCGTGCCAAAAAGCAGTTCCAGGACGAGAGTGAACTGGAAATGAAATTGACCCTGGATACACTTACCGGGGCCTCTCATAACGGCGCCATCACTTCTGACAAGCCACAGACCTTTACCTCTCCTTCCGGGAACAGTTCCTATCAAGTGACCAATGAGGTTCCCCTTGATGATGCCTTCAAGGACACCCGGGTAGCCGCCAACATGCAATATACCCGTCCGTTCACCCGCAACCTGCGCTGGACCGGCGGTCTCAACTTTTCCAATGAGTATGACTTTACCTCCCTGGGGCTGAATGCCGGTCTGTTGTGGGACCTGAACAACAAGAACACCACGCTGACGTTTGGGGTGGCCCATGAGGCGGACACCATTGACCCGGTGGGTGGGTCGCCGGTCGGGCTGACTTTCCAGAGTGACGAGGACAAGACCGATGGCAGTGAAGACAAGTCGATCAATGACTTTCTGATCGGCATGACGCAGGTGATCAACCGCCGCTGGATCATGCAGTTGAACTACAACCTGTCCATATCAGATGGGTATCACACCGACCCGTACAAGATTGTCACGGTGGTGGATGCCAACGGCGATCCGCTGGAAGCGGAAAGTTTCGGCGCCAACGATATTGGTGCCGGCGACGCACAGGTTTTCGAGTTGCGACCGGATTCGCGGACCAAGAATGCCTTGTACTGGGAGAACCGTTACCACTTCAACCGGGATGTGCTGGCGGTGGGCTATCGTTTCATGTCCGATGACTGGGGTATCACGTCCCATACCCTGGATGTGAAGTACCGTTTCCAGTTCGATAACGGCTGGTACCTGCAGCCCCATGTGCGCTGGTACGACCAGAGCGAGGCAGACTTCTATAAGGAATCCATTACGGCTTCCGAGCTGACATCACTGCAGAACAGCCAGGGCGAAGTTTCGGCGGATTACCGTTTGGGTAACCTCACGGATACCACCTATGGGTTCAAGGTCGGCAAGGAGTGGGCCAACAACCAGCAGCTGAGCCTGCGGGTGGAGAGCTTCACCCAGAGTGGCGACAGCGATGCCTCGGAACTGGATGCACTCATCACTCAGGTCGGTTATACCTTCTACTGGTAACCGATTTGACGATGGTGGAGCCCGGATGAAGCAGGGCAGAGATGAAATGTACAAGGCCCTTACCCTGGAGCAGGACGGCCCCCTCTGGCGGGGCCGTTTTGTTGCCATGGCCAGCCCATGTGAATGTCTGGTCAGGGATGTTGATGAAAGCCTGGCACGTGAGGTGGCGGAGTCTGTGGCTGCGGAAGCCTGGCGCATTGAACACAAGTATTCCCGCTATCGTGACGACAATCTGGTCGCGGCAATCAATGCCGGTGATCAACAATGGGTGACGCTCGACGAGGAGACGGTCAGGTTGCTGGATTTTGCTGACCAGTGCTGGCGTCTCAGTGATGGCGCCTTTGACATCACCTCCGGGGTTCTGCGTCGCGCCTGGCGGTTTGATGGTTCTGATCAAGTGCCCCAGCCGGAACAGGTGCATGCCCTGTTGCCACTGGTGGGTTGGGACAAGGTGGAGCGGGAGGCCGGCTGTATTCGGTTGCAAAAAGGCATGGAGCTGGATCTGGGCGGTATCGGCAAGGAATATGCCGTGGACAGTGCTTTTCAGCGGGCAGCTAAACTGACTGATGCCGATCTGCTGGTGAACTTCGGCGGTGATCTGGTGGCTCGTGCTGCCACATCTCCCTGGCAGGTGGGTATGGAAGGTACCGCAAGGCCCATGGCTGGCCAGTTACAGTTCACCACCGGGGCACTGGCTACCAGTGGTGACAGCCGGCGTTATCTGCTGCGTAATGGTATTCGATACAGCCATGTGCTGGATCCGCGCAGCGGTTGGCCTGTGGCCGATGCGCCGCGTGCAGTCACTGTGTTTGGGCAGCAATGTACCCAGGCGGGGTTATTGTCCACGCTGGCCTTGCTGCAAGGCCGGGATGCGGAAACCATGCTGCGCGGTGCTGGTGTACAGTACTGGATTCAATGGGGAGATGATGCGGCTGTTACTGGTTGAAGATGATGCGCTGCTGGCGGATGGCCTGCAGCGTGCCCTCCGCGCGGAAGGGTATACCGTCGATCTGGTTGATCGTGGAGACCTGGTCTTGCCTGCGTTGGCTGCAGGCGGGTTTGAGCTGGTGCTGCTTGATTTGGGGTTGCCAGGGATGGATGGCATGGCTGCATTACGTGCCTTGCGTCAGCAGGACAAACAGATTCCCGTGATCATCATCAGTGCCCGGGATGCGCTTGATGACCGTATTACAGGCCTGGATAGCGGAGCAGACGACTATCTGGTGAAGCCGTTTTCCGCGGTGGAGCTGATTGCCCGTATTCGTGCCCGGCTGCGTCGTCGGGAAGCACCAGGTAGTGAAATACTGACGGTGGGGGATTTGGCGATTGATGCAGCCCGCTTCAGCGTGACCCGTGGTGGAGAGCCGGTCAATCTATCCCGGCGGGAAATGAGCGTGCTGCTGCAACTGGTGCGTCACCGTGGCCGTGTGCTTACCCGTGATCAGCTCGAACAAGGGCTATATGGCTGGAATGAGGATGTGGAGAGCAATGCGCTGGAAGTGCATATCCATCACTTGCGCAAAAAGCTCGGCAGCGGTCTTATCCGCACGGTAAGAGGCGTTGGCTACAGTCTCAGCGGAGATCAGGAATGACTTTCTCCATTCGTCGTTTTCTGGTTGCTTCCATCTTGATCGTGATCCTCGGTGGAGGACTGCTGCTGGGGATTCTTACCTATCGCACGATCTATCATGAACTGGATGAGCAGTACGATGCCGAACTGGTGCAGAGTGCTCACTTGTTGGCGGGTTTCTGGCAGGATGGTCACCCACCGGAGACCTCCCTTTCTGCGCTGGATAGTCAGGAATCCCGCTATCTGCGCTATTTTATCTACCAGCTATGGCAGAGCGGCAAACTGGTTTCTGCCAGTGAAGGCTCTCCCGAATCTCCCCTGGTTGCGCTCAATGAGCGGCCCCATTACGAGGAAATCAAAGGCTGGCACGCCTATTCGTTACCCCTTTCGAATAATCGCTGGCTGATCCTGGCAGAGAGTGACTATGCCCGCCATTCCATGGTGAAAAATGTGGCGGGTTCTCTGCTCGCCCCGTACTTGATCAGTGTGCCTTTCGTGATGTTGCTGGTGTGGCTGGCGATTCGTCTTGGTCTGTCGCCGTTGTCGGATCTTGCCCGCTCGGTGAGCCGCCGATCCACGGATAACCTGACGCCGTTAACGGGGGGCAAGCAGGTACGTGAATTGGAACCGGTGAAAGAGGCGATCAATGCCTTGTTGCAACGCCTGGACGCTGGTATCGAGCGTGAAAAGCGGTTTACTGCAGATGCTGCCCATGAGTTAAGGACCCTGCTGATGGTGCTGCGATTGCACGCTGAGAACGCCCGTTCTCTGTCGGATCCGCAACTACGGGACGAATCCCTGCAAGGGCTGCAGGAAGCGGTAGGGCGCGCTGAGCGAATGCTTGAGCAGTTGCTGGTGCTGGCACGGCTTGATCCTGCTCAGGGCCCACCTGAGCAGGGTGCCTGTGCAGATATCCTCAGGGTGGCAAGGGATACGTTGGCCTCGCTGGTGCCCCTGGGGGACCGTTTCAACCAGCAGCTTGTGTTGTGTCTGGAGGAATCCCTTCTGGTGGCAATGCCTGAGGAAGCCCTGCAGCTGGTGCTGCGTAACCTGATCGACAACGCCTGCCGCTATGCCTCGCCTGGCGTGATACAGGTGAATGCGGAGCGGCAGGGCCGTCAGGTCTCTATTGAAATCTCAGACAGTGGTGAGGGGTTGAGCGAAGAGCAATGGCAGCGCTATCGGGAACGTTTCAGTCGGGGGCATTCGGATAGCGATGGAGCCGGGCTGGGTTTGTCCATCGTCAATGGTCTGCTCTCTCTTTATGGCGGTAGTCTGACTTACCGTAAACGGTGTGCGCAGACTCCCGCAGCTGCTATCGTGTTACTCCCTGCCGCAACTCAGAAGCCTGGGCTATAGTAGCGGTTCGTCGATCTTGGGAGTGATCATGAGTAACGAGAAATTCACCGAAAAAATGGGCGACGCCATGCTCGACCCCCGTCATAACCGGATCTGGAAGGGCGTTCTCTGGCTACTGGGGTTGTTACTGCTGGTGGACGTGCTGCTGAGCTGGTACTGGAGTCAGGAACCGGAGCTGCGTGAATTGCCCAGCCGTGACAATGCGGTTGCCGGTGAAACCATTGCCCGGGAGCTGATTTTCGTTGCGGACACCTTGCTGTCCAAACCGGGGGGTTATCTCAGTAATGACATACTCCCGCATCGTCTTTGGATGGATAACATGCCGTCCTGGGAATACGGTGTTCTGGTTCAAGTCCGTGATTTCACCCGGGTGCTGCGTCGTGACATGAGCCGCTCCCAGTCCCAGAGCCAGGAAGACCGGGATCTGGCCATTGCCGAGCCCCAGTTCAATTTTGACGCGCAAAGCTGGGCCATGCCGGCCACAGAAAGCGAATATCGCCGCGGTATCAAGGCGCTGCAGCGTTATCTGGAACGTCTCACTGATGCCAACGAAGGCGACGGTACCTTCTATGCCAGGGCCGATAACCTCAACTACTGGCTCAACGAAGTGCAGAGCCGGCTGGGTTCTCTCAGTCTGAAGCTGAGCCAGAGTGTGGGGCGCAGTGAGCTGAATATGGATGTGGGCAGTGCCGAGTCCGTTGCCAAACCCGGCAATGAAGAAGACTTTGTGAAAACGCCCTGGTTGAAGATTGACGATGCATTTTATGAAGCGCGTGGAGCGACCTGGGCCCTGACGCAGCTGATGCGTGCCGCCGAGGTGGATTTCGCCGAAGTGCTCCGTAAAAAGAATGCCACTGTCAGCTTCCGGCAAATGGTCCGGGAACTGGAAGCTACCCAGGAAACCCTGTGGAGCCCGTTGATTCTCAACGGCGACGGCTTCGGCATGCTGGCCAACCATTCTCTGGTGATGGCCAACTATGTGTCCCGTGCCAATGCGGCACTGGTGGATCTGCGGAAGTTGTTGCAGGAAGGGTAAAAAGGCAATTAATAGTTAACAGTGAATAATTAATAGTTGCGCGCTCTGCGTCAGCTTTTACTCCAAGCAAAGAGGCCGCGCCCACAGGTTGGGCGCGGCCTCTTGCGTTTCAGACAAAACAAATCCTGTCCGCGGCGTT
>NZ_LWEJ01000236.1:0-26011 GCF_001635525.1 Alcanivorax sp. HI0007 | reverse complement strand
TTTACAACCCGAAGGCCTTCTTCACACACGCGGCATGGCTGGATCAGGGTTGCCCCCATTGTCCAAGATTCCCCACTGCTGCCTCCCGTAGGAGTCCGGGCCGTGTCTCAGTCCCGGTGTTGCTGATCATCCTCTCAGACCAGCTACGGATCGTCGCCTTGGTGAGCCTTTACCTCACCAACAAGCTAATCCGACGCGAGCTCATCCATCTGCACAAGGCCCGAAGGTCCCCTGCTTTCCCCCGTAGGGATTATGCGGTATTAGCTCGAGTTTCCCCGAGTTATCCCCCACAAATGGGCAGATTCTCACGCGTTACTCACCCGTCCGCCGCTCGACGCCTGGTAGCAAGCTACCATCGTTTCCGCTCGACTTGCATGTGTTAGGCCTGCCGCCAGCGTTCAATCTGAGCCATGATCAAACTCTTCAGTTAAGAAAAGCGTTTAAAGTGCCTACGCACTTAAACCATGCTCAGTTCATCATCTGAATTAACAAAAACTTTGTTGACTCGTTCAGAACTGATTATCTGTAAAGACATCGTCCCGAACAGGTCCCACACGTTTGCTTGCCTGATTGTTAAAGAGCGTCTCGTCCGTGGCGTGTTGCGTTGTTGCCCCGTCGAGGAGTGCGCATTCTAGGGATTTCGCTGGGGGAGTCAAACCCTTTTTTGCACTTTTTCCAAAAAACCGTTCGACCGCTCATTTTCTGCTCAATCCGACGGAAAAACCATCGATTTGGGCCTATTTGAGGATCACCCGGGCGATCTTCTTCTTGCCGGCCTGCAGTACAAGGCTCTCGCCGCGAGCGAAACTGCGCTCCTCGGTCAGCTGAGCGCCATCGAGGTAAACCGCACCCCGACCGAAAACATCCTTGGCTGCCTTCCCGTTCTGCACCAGGCCTGCCTCACGAAGCAGCGGCAGAATATGGATGCTGTCCTGCTCGCCCAATACCACTTCGACTTCCGGCAGATTGTCCGGAATCTCGCCCAGGGCAATCTGATTGCCCGCGGATTTGGGCGCGGCGGCCGCAGCCTGGGCACCATGGAAACGCTCCACCATCTCCAGGGCGAACGCCTTTTTGGCCTCCTGCGGGGAGCCCAGCGACTCCGCCTCCGCCTTCAGTGCCTCGATTCGCTCGTTGGAGCAGGCACTGAGCAGTTCATAATAACGCCAGGTGAGGCTGTCGGGAAGAGAGAGCAGCTTGCGGTACATCTCCCCGGGCGCATCGCTGACCCCCACGTAGTTCCCCAGGGACTTGGACATCTTCTGTACCCCGTCCAGCCCTTCCAGGATCGGCATGGTCAGACAGATCTGCGGGGGCTGGCCATAGGCCTTCTGCAAGGTACGCCCCATCAGCAGATTGAACTTCTGGTCAGTCCCCCCCAGCTCCACATCGGCCTCCAGGGCCACAGAGTCATACCCCTGTACCAGCGGGTAGAGGAATTCATGGATGGCAATGGACTGATTGCCCTTGTAACGCTTGTCAAAGTCATCCCGCTCCAGCATCCGCGCCACGGTGTACTGCCCGGCCAGCTTGATCATGCCGGCAGCACCCACCTCATTCATCCATTCGGAATTGAACACCACCCGGGTTTTCGCCGGATCAAGAACCTTGAACACCTGCTCTTTATAGGTCTCCGCATTGCGCAGCACATCCTCGCGGGTCAGCGGAGGGCGGGTGGCGCTTTTTCCGGTGGGGTCGCCGATCATGCCGGTGAAATCCCCGATCAGGAAAATCACCTCATGCCCCAGCTCCTGGAACTGGCGCATCTTGTTGATCAGCACGGTGTGCCCCAGATGCAGATCCGGCGCCGTGGGATCAAAGCCCGCCTTGATCCTCAGGGGCCGGCCGGAGGCCAGCTTTTCCCGCAATTCGTCTTCCTGGATGATTTCATCCGCACCGCGGGAAATGAGCGCCAGTTGTTCGTCCACCGTGGCCATGCCTACCTCTATACTGTCCGGGTACTGTTTGCGCAGAAAAGAACCCCTGCGAGAAAGCCGGCTATTGTAGCACTTGAACGCGGCCAGAGAAGGCAGGTATCTTTGCAGGTCAGTTTTTCGCCGTGCCCTCCCCCCTGGGTACGTCCGAGTTTTTATCCAACCAGGTCCCCCACATTCTCCATGAAAGAACTCCTATCTTATGCTGGCAGACTGGTGCGCCAGTTCCCTCGCACCCATTTACTGCTGAGCATGGCCTTGCTGGGCGGCGTCATCCTTATCGCCCTTCGTCCGGACAGTGCTCCGGAGGAGCCCCGCCAACAGGCCAAGACCATCACCCTGCCAGCCAAACCAGCCCGCAAACCCGATCCCCAGCCACCAGCCCCTGACACTCCCCAGTGGCAGACGCTGACCGTGCAAGCCGGTGACAGCCTGTCATCGCTGCTGCAGCCGCTGGGAGTGGGTGCCGGCCAGGTCTTTGCCCTGATCAACAGTGACGACAAACTGAAACGGCTGACCAAGATCCGGCCCGGGGAAACGCTGAAAGTAACCGTGGAGGACGACAGGCTGACCCGGGTGCAGTACCACCCCTCCAAAGTGGAAACCCTTACCGCCCGCCTCAGAGGCGGCGGCTGGGAAACCCGCCTGAGCCAGCGTGAGTACCAGAAACAAACGCGCTTTGCCGAGGCCGAGATCACCGACTCCCTGTTCCTGGCGGGTGCCGCAGCGGGCATCAGCGACAAACTCACAATGCAACTGGCCAACCTGTTTGCCTGGGACGTGGATTTCGTGCTCGACATTCGTCGTGGCGACCGCTTCCGGATCATCTATGAAGAGCTGTATCTGGACGGTGAGAAAGTCGGCGAGGGCGACATCCTGATGGCCGAATTCTGGAACCAGGACCGGCATCTTACTGCCTTCCGCTACGAAACCCGTTCCGGCGACGTGGAATACCTGGATATCAAGGGGGACTCCATGCGCAAGGAGTTCATCCGCACGCCGGTGGCCTTTTCCCGCATCAGTTCCCGCTTCAACCTGAGCCGCAAGCATCCTGTGCTCAACCGGATCCGCGCCCACAAGGGCATCGACTATGCCGCCCCCTCCGGCACTCCGATCAAGGCCGCCGGGGATGGCAAGGTCATCTTTGCCGGGGTCAAAGGCGGCTATGGCAACGTGATCATTCTCAAACACGGGCAGATCTACACCACGCTCTACGCACACATGCGCGGCTTTGCCAAAGGCATCCGGGTGGGGAAACGGGTCAAGCAGGGCCAAACCATTGGTTATGTGGGAGCATCCGGGCTCGCCACCGGCCCTCACCTGCACTATGAATTCCGCATCAACGGCGTGCACCGCAACCCGCTCACCGTTCCCCTGCCCAAGGCGCGGGGCATCAATGACAATGAACGCTCGGAGTTCCTGATTGCCGCCAATCGCCTGAAGGCACAGATGACCCTGTTCTCGGAAGCATCAACCCTGGCCAGCAGCGATGTCTTCTGATTCCCGCGGGGATTACCTGATCGGTCTGATGACCGGCACCAGCGTGGACGGCATCGACGCGGTGCTGGTGCAGATTGGCAGCGGCGAATTTTCCCTGCAATCCACGCTCAACCTGCCCTTGCCCGCGGACCTGCAGCAGGCAGTGCTGGACCTCTGCCAGCCCGGCGACAATGAGATTGATCGTGCCGGCGCTGTCAGTCGCCAACTCTCTTTGTGCTATGCACAGGCCTGCCGGACCTTGCTGGAACAGACCGGCCTGAAGCCAGAGCAGATTCGTGCCATTGGCTGTCACGGCCAGACCGTACGCCACCGGCCGGGCGATGGCGGCTTCAGCCTGCAACTGGGCTGCCCGGATACCCTGGCGGTGGAAACCGGCATCCCCGTGGTCAGCAACTTCCGCAACAAGGACATGGCCCTGGGCGGCCAGGGCGCTCCTCTGGTGCCCCCTTTCCACCGGCAACTGTTTGCCCGCACTGGCCAGCGGCGCGCCATTGCCAACATTGGCGGCATGGCCAACGTGACGCTGCTGGACGGTGACACCTTGCTGGGCGGCTTTGATACCGGCCCGGGCAATGTGCTGATGGACCTGTGGATCCGCCAGCACCACCAGCAGCCGTTCGACCGCAACGGGGACTGGGCCGCTGGCGGCCAGCCAGACCCGACGCTGCTGGAACAACTGCTGGATGATCCCTACTTCCGGCTGCCACCCCCCAAGAGCACCGGCCGCGAATACTTCCATGGCGAATGGTTGGCACGACAGCTGCCGGATCACTACGACGCCCAACAGGTCCAGGCCACCCTGGCCGACCTGACCGCCCGTAGCATCAGCGATGCCCTGGCGGATTTCGCCCCGCAACAACTGCTGGTCTGCGGTGGCGGCGCCCATAACCGCCACCTACTGGCGCGGCTTGGACATTACCTGGGCGTACCGGTGGCCAGCACGGACAGCGAGGGCCTGCACCCGGATTGGGTGGAAGCCGCCGCCTTTGCCTGGCTGGCATGGGCCCGACTGGAAGGACAGTACGGCAATGCGCCGGTGGTCACCGGGGCCTCGAGGGAAGCCATTCTGGGCCAGGTCACCTTGCCCTGAAACGCGAAGAATCCACCCCCATTACCTCGCTATACCCCATAGGAGCGGCGCTCTCTGTGCCCCGCGGGTATGAGCCGCCAATTTTCGTGCGATAAAGGCCGGATCGTTCGCGGCTCAGGCGCCGCTCTTTTTTCGGGAGAAGCCAGAAGAGTGTGCGGCCGCAGGACCAGGGCGGGGAGAGGATCGTCGAGAGGAAGGGCTAAACCAGCCAGAGACCCAGCATGGCACAGCTGACACCCAGGGTAGCGCCGGCGAGGATGTCACTGGGGTAATGGACACCCAGCAGCACCCGGGACAGCCCGACCATCACCGCCAGGCCCAGCGCCAGCAGCATCACCGGCGGGTAGAACACGCATAGCAACGAGGCCATCACGAAGGCGGCAGCGGTGTGTCCGGAGGGAAAACTGAAACGGTCCGCGGGCTGGATGAAGGCAGACAGACTTTCCAGTGCGTCCGCCGGTCGTGGCCGCTTGATAAGATGCTTGAGCAACACAAACAGTGGCACTTCCAGGGCGTACGCTGCCATGGCGGTCAGGGCAAACTCACTGCCGCCCTGGCGATCCATCCACCAGATCAGCAGCGTCAGGGCCACATAGAAGGGGCCATCACCCAGCCGCGATACCATACGGGCCATCCGGGCCCGGCGGGCGGCCTGGGGCTGCTGAAGCAACCAGCACATGGCCCGGGTGTCAGCAGCAGTCATTCGTTGAAATGTAGGTTTAGTCGTCATCATGGGGGTAGTTTCCCCCGCAAAAACGACGAAAAGTTGATCAAACAGTGAAGGTTTTGTGACAGCAGGACAGGAGCGAGTGACGAGAAGCGAGTTTCGAACCCCAACCCCATCTCTTTGCCTTTCGCTACTCGTAGCTCGTTACTCGCTTCTTTTGGGCAAAGAGGGATTACGACAGAGGCAGCCAGGTATTCCTAGACGGAGAACGAGGAACCGCAGCCACAGGTAGTAGCCGCGTTGGGGTTGCTGACCACAAAGCGCGAGCCCATCAATCCCTTCTCGTAGTCCACCTGAGAGCCATCCAGGTACTGAATGCTCATGGCATCCACCAGCAGGGTGACACCATCCTTTTCAACGATGGTGTCGTCATCGTTGACGGCCTCATCGAAGGTGAAGCCATAGGAAAACCCGGCACAGCCACCCCCCGTGATATACACGCGCAGTTTCAGTTGCGGATTGCCTTCGTCGTCACGCAGTTCCTTGACCTTGGCGGCGGCGGCATCGGTGAATGAGATCGGGGCGTTTTCGGTCATACTCTCGCTTGCAACGGGTGACGGATTGGCCCGTGGCCAGAAAGGCCAACGGGCTGATTATGTTCCAGTACCCGACTAAAACAGTCAAGAATTATTCGGCCACGGCTTCCTTGCCAGAAGCCTTGCCGGCGTTCTTGCCGGTGGCATCCGGTGCCGGCAGGTTGCGGCGCTCGTCATCCAGGCGGACCAGCTTGCCATTGACCCGCGCGCCCATGACCATCTCGATCATCAGGTAATAGACATTGCCTTCCACCGAGGCCTTTTCCGCCAACTCCAGATTCTCAGTGGCGTGCACATCCCCTTCCACACGACCATTGATGATCACCTGGGGGACCTGAATCTCTCCCTTGACCACACCGCTTTCGCCGATGATCAGACGGCCACCATCCTTGCCCACATTGATATTGCCTTCCACGGTGCCCTGAACATGCAACCCGCCGGTGAATTCAATATCACCACGGACCGTGGCACTGGGTGCAATCAGGGTATGGTTACGGTAATCCTGGGACGAACCGGATGAACTGCCGGTTGCAGATTTCTTGTCTCGGCCAAGCACGGGTCTCTCCTACTGCCATTTTACGGTTTTTTGTGTCTGGTAACGGTTTCTGCCGCCGCTCTCAGCTTCTACATCTATGGCTTCCAGCTCCACGCCTTCCGGTACCTCAAAGCGGCCATTCAGCTCCTGGAAGTAACGAAACCGGAAGCGCGTCTCACTGCTATCGTCCAACCAGTCGGTGCCCGTCAGGGAAAAGGGCTCACCGTCGCGGGTACCGCGCAGAGTCAGATTGATATCACCGGACAGATAATTACGGTTATCGCCCGCTTGTACCAGAACCAATCTGTAACGGAAGACACCATTGTCATCATCGGGCTGCAACACCATTTTTTCAATTTGCAGCCCTTCGCTGGCGCCTGGCGCCATCACACTCTTGTAAAACACTACCGCCTCTTCCAGCTCGGCGGCCTGATCGCGCAGGGATTTGATCTCCTGACGCAGGGTTTCCCGGGCCTCCCGGGTCACCTCGGTATCGGTTCGGTACAAGGCAAGCTCATTGCGCGCCGCTTCCAGCTCCCGTCGGGCTGTCTTCAGATCGCTGCGCAGGCGCTGGTTCGCTGCAGAGGTGTCCAGGGCACCACTGTTACCCGTCCACAGGCCCCCGACAAACAACATCACCGCCAGGATCAGCAAGGTCACTGCCCACAGGCGGCGGCGTTTTTTCTGCCGGGACGGGCTCACCGGCATCAGCATCACATCATCAATGCCCGCCCGGCTTTTCGGTTTGCGCGCCATATCAGGGCATCAACGGAACGACTGCCAGTCCCGCCCCTTCATCCAACCCGAACATGATATTCATGGCCTGCACCGCCTGGCCGGAGGCCCCCTTCACCAGATTGTCGATCACCGAAAGCACCACAATCACGTTCTCGCCCCGTGGCTGGTGCAGGGCAATCCGGCAGGTGTTTGCGCCTTTCACGAAGCGCGTCTCCGGGTGGCTGCCAAGGGGCATCACGTCCACGAAGGGCTCGTTGGCATAACGGGCTTCATAAGCTGCCTGGATCTCCTCCAGGGAGGGCGATTGCGCGGTCAGTTGGCCATACAGGGTCGCGTGGATACCGCGAATCATGGGAATCAGGTGCGGCACAAAGGTGGCCTTTACCGACCCACCGGCGATATCGCCCAGGCCCTGCTCGATTTCCGGCAGGTGGCGATGACCGCTGGCCCCATAGGCCTTGTAGCTTTCGCCGGCCTCCGCCAGCAGCATGGGCACCTTGGCCCCCTTGCCGGCACCGCTGGCACCGCTGGCCGCGTTGGCAATCAGCTGGTCCGGATTGATCCAGCCGTTTTCCAGCAATGGCAGATACCCCAACTGGATGGCCGTGGGGTAACACCCGGCACAGGCCACCAGCCGCGCATCACGGAGCTTTTCCCGGTTCACTTCCGGCAACCCGTAGACGGCGTCCGCCAACAACTCCGGGCAGGCATGGGGCTCACCGTACCAGTCGCTCCACAATTCATGGTCACGGAGCCGGAAATCCGCAGACAGATCCACCACCCTGACCCCGGCATCCATCAATTCCGGCATCATGCGCATGGCCACATTGTGGGGGGTAGCAAAAAACACCACATCACAGGCCGACAGCCGTTTCACATCCGGCTCGCTGAACACCAGATCGGTACGCCCGCGCAGGGAAGGAAACAGGTCTGCCACAGCGATACCCGCCTCGCCCCGGGAGGTAATCACATCCAGAGCCACATGGGGGTGGTTGACCAGCAAGCGCAACAACTCCACCCCGGTGTATCCGGTGCCACCAACTACGCCAACCTTGAGGGGCTCTGCCATATCTTTCTCCACCCTGCTGACCAGGGAACTGCTGCATTTAACAAATGACCCCGCATGATAGGGGCGCCACCCGGGACCGGCAACTTATCCGGGTAATTGCCGCTCGGATTCCTTCCCCGCGGCCCGTTCTGTCCCCCCGTCGTCACCTTTTTCCCGGGGTTTCTCCAGCGCCATACCGCGCCCATCCGACAGCCGCTCGGCCAGGGAGTCGTAAAGCGGCCGGGCCCAGACAACCTTGGCCACCGCTGTTGCCAGAAACGCCCCGGCCATCAGCGGCAGCAGGATGTCGTGCCGGTTCCCGGTCAACTCCATGACAATCACAAAAGAAGTAATGGGGCGCTGAATCACACCTGCAAGAAAAGCCGCCATGGCCACCAGGGTAATTCCGACCAGCGAGGACGCCGGAAAGAAGCTGCCGATCACATTACCGAACCCGGCCCCGGCCGCCAGACTTGGTGAGAACAACCCGCCGGGGATACCGGTGAAGTACGACACCAGGGTGGCGGACATCTTGGCCAGGGCAAAGCTCCAGTTGCCCGGGTGCTCCCCGTCCAGCAGGGTACTGGCCTGCTCGTAGCCACTGCCATAGGTAGCGCCACCGGTCAGCAGCCCCAGCAACACCAGTACCAGCGCGCACATCAACACTACCCGGTAGGGGTGCGCCCTGGCATGGGGAGAAAGAAACTGACTGCCCTTGATCAGCAACCGGCTGAACAGGCCGCCGAACAGACCACATACCAGCCCGGTGACACCAATCGCCGCCCAGTCCCGGGTAATATCCAGGGCGCCCTGGGGGTGCCCGAAAAAACTGTAGTGGCCCATGATCATCAGCACCACCACACCGGACAGGATTATCGCCAGGATCAGGGTACCGCTGGTGCGCTGCTCGAAGGAGCCGGACAATTCTTCAATGGCAAACACGATCCCCGCCAGCGGGGCGTTGAACGCCGCCGATACCCCGGCGGCACCACCGGCCACAATCAGGGAATTATCCACATATTTCTGATTCAGGCGCCCCAGCCTGCCCACTGAATACATCATTGCCGCGCCCATGTGCACACTCGGCCCTTCACGGCCGATACTGGCACCGCACAGCAACCCCAGACAGGTCAAAATGAACTTGCCGAAGATAACTCGCAGAGAGAGGAAGGTGGGGCGCAGCCAGTGGTAACGCTGCTTGAGCACCACCAACACCTGGGGGATGCCACTGCCCTGGGACTCGGTGCCCAGCTGTCGCATCAACCAGACGATCAGCAACATGCCCAGAGGCGTGATCAGCACGGGCAACAGCGGCGACTGCTCGTGGATCTGATTAAAGGTGTGCGAAGCCAGTTCTGCCACCCAGGCAAACGCCACCACCAACAACCCCACCAGCACAGCGCCGATCCAGAACACCGCACGCAGCTTCCAGTCCTCCCAGGAGCCAAGCTGACGACGACTCACGCGGCGAGTGCGAAACAGGTAGTAACGCATCAGACGACGGTGGCGTGGCCGCTTATTCACGGGACTCCTTGGCAATCAGTGCTGGTTGACGAAACAATGGCAGGAAGTCGGTATAGTCTACGCTCTGACTCCCGATCCCTCCACTCACACCACCCCGGAGACTTGCCACATCATGATGCAGTTCGCCCTGGACCACCTGCTCTGGATCAAAGCCTTTCACCTGATCGCGGTGATCTGCTGGTTCGCCGCCATCTTTTACCTGCCTCGCCTGTTCGTCTATCACGCCATGGCAGAGGACACGGCCAGCCGGGAACGCTTCAAGGTGATGGAACGCAAACTGTACCGGGGCATCATGAACCCCAGCATGATCGTCACCGTGTTGCTGGGCCTGTGGATGCTGATGGCCAACTGGGAAGCCTATAAAGGCTTCGGCTGGATGCACGCCAAACTGACGCTGGTCTTCCTGCTGATCGGCTATCACCACGTCTGCCTGGCCTACCTGAAAAAATTCGCCGCCGACGCCAATACCAAAAGTGACAAGTTTTACCGGATCTTCAACGAGATCCCCGTGTTTCTGCTGGTGGCCATTGTTATATTGGCGGTAGTGCGACCATTCTGAAAAACGCTTAACGCCTGACGCCGGACGAAAAGGTCGCCCGCACGTCAGGCGTGCCGCGTCAGGCATTTTTTATGAAACCCAATATTCTCGTCATCGCTGGCCACGACCCTTCCGGGGGCGCCGGCATCCATGCGGACATTGAAGCCATTCGCGCCCTGGGTGGCTTTGCCTCCACCCTGATCACCGGGCTCACCGTGCAGAACAGCCAGAACGTGCGCGGTTTCCGCCTCACCGACGTGGATCTGCTGCGCCAACAGGCCGATACCCTGTTGGAGGATTACTCCTTCCAGGCGGTAAAAATCGGCATGACCGGCTCCGTGGCCATCATCGACTTTATCGCCGAGCTGTTGCAGCAACTGCCCGGCGTACCCGTGATTCTCGACCCGGTGTTGGCCGCCGAAGCCGGCGGCAGCCTGGCCAGCGAATCCCTGGCGGAGGCCATGCTGGAAAAGCTGGCGCCTCTCTGCGACGTGATGACCCCCAACCTGCCCGAAGCCCAGGCACTCACCGGGCGTCAGTCTGTCGCTGACTGCGGCGGCGAGCTGGTAAAACGCACCGGGCGCGCCACCCTGATCACCGGCACCCACGACGACACCGACCAGGTCACCAACCACCTGTTCAGCGCCGACGGCGAGCAACAGTGGAACTGGGAGCGTCTCCCCCACAGCTATCACGGCTCCGGTTGCACCCTGGCGTCATCCATCGCCTGCCTGCGCGGCCATGGGGAATCCCTGGCCAATGCGGTGGCAGACGGCCAGGCCCATGTGGACCGTTTCCTGCGCAACGCCTTCCGCCCGGGCCATGGCCAGCACGTGCCAGACCGGCGATGAAGCACCCCGCAATCCACGGCCTGTACGCCATCACCGACCCGGCCCTGATCCCCGATCGGCAATTACTGCCCGCCGCAGAGGCTGCCCTGCGCGGTGGCGCCCGCCTGCTGCAATACCGGGACAAGACCGCCACCCCGGCACAACGCCGTCATCGTGCCAGCCAGCTTCAAACCCTGTGCCGGCAATATGGCGCCCTCTTTCTGGTCAACGACGACCCGGCCCTGGCCGCAGACATTGAGGCCGACGGTGTCCACATCGGCCAGAGTGACGGTGGCATTGCCCGCGCGCGACAACGGCTCGGGCCCGGCAAAATTATCGGCGTTACCTGTCATGGCGACCTGATTCTGGCCGAGCAGGCCGCTGAAGCCGGCGCCGACTACGTGGCCTTCGGCCGCTTCTTCCCCTCTCGCACCAAGCCACAGGCCCCGCCTGCGGATTCCGCTATCCTCCAGCAGGCTCGCAAGCGGCTGGCCATTCCACTGGTCGCCATCGGCGGCATTGATGCGGAGAACGGTGGCCGCCTTCTGGAGCAAGGTGCCGACGCCCTGGCAGTGATCCATGCCCTGTTTTCCAGCCCGGCACCGGAGCACGTTGAACAGGCTGCCCGTCGGCTGGCAGCCCTGTTTGTGACCGGCTGAGCAAAGACTTTCCCTGTACGCCCGTCCAGATCGCCAGGAATGGGATCCGCCGCACAACATACCCGCCCGCAGGGACGCAAAATCCCCCGCAACAACTACACCGAAATAGCCAGATAAAAAATACGAAAAACCCAGTAAGGGGGAGAATCACCTATGTCATCCCGTTTTCGCCGACCGCTGGCCCGGTGGCGCGGCCTGCTGCTGGCCGCACTGCTTATCCCCGCCAGCCAGGGAATCGCTGCATCCGCTCAAACCAGCACCGACGTGTTTATCGATGGCAGCCGTTACCGGGCCGTTCTGGCACCCAGCCCCGCCCGTATCGGTATGTCCGACGCGGATCGGCAACTCCTCAGGGGCGAACACTACAGCGGCACACTGGAACAGGTGCCGGACAGCTGGGTGCGCCTGTCACGGCTGGATGATCGCTGGTCCGGGGTAGTCTCGCTGCATGGCGAAATGCACATTATCGATAGCACCACCTTCAGCCACGAGCACAACCTCCCCGTGGCCCGTTCCCTGCAAAGCCTGCATGCGCCCGGCACCTGCGGCGTAGGCAATGGCACCCACAGCTCCCTGGAACTGCCAACCCGGGAAGGCGCCAGCGCGCGTTCAAGCGAGTACCACATTGCCGCGGCCACCCTGGAAGAGATGTGCACCGATCAGGTTGACGGTGTCTGTCTGTTGCCCGAGAAATACCTGATCGTCGACCATCTGTTTCAACAGAAGCACCCGGATACCTATCAGGACAAGGTGGTGGAACTGCTCAACATCATCGACGGTTTCTACCGCAATGATCTGAACATGGTGTTCGACAACCTGCATGTGGAATTTCCCAGTGAGGAGCTGCTGCTGGAGTCCACCAGCGCCAATGAATTGCTGGTGGATCTGCGTGAGAAGTACCACGGCTTTTCCTTCGCCGACACCAGCACGGCGAGCCCGCTGATGGAACTGCTGTCCGGTCGTGAATTCGATGGTTCCACGGTCGGCCTTGCCTATGTGGGCACCCTCTGTAATACCAATGGCTACGCCACCGGCGTCACCCAGGAGTACGTCAACATTCCCCTGACGGCCATCGTCATGGCCCATGAGATCGGCCATAACTTCGGCGCCAACCACGACAATGTGGAAGCCGACCAGGTCGACAACCCGGAGCGTTACTGCGGCAACGGCCATATCATGTCCAGCTTTGCCGACCCCAGCGCCACCGGCTTTTCCCGTTGCTCGGTAACCCAGATGACGGCCAAGGTCGACAGCCTCAGCAACCACGATGCCTGCTTCAACTACCCGGTGGATGCAGGATTCAGCGCTGACAGCGCCAACCCGGAGCGCTTTGATAACAGCACCGGCACCACCCTGGCCCTGGCCTTTACCCTGGACTACCAGCAAGCCTCACGAGCGCCAGACCAAATCCAGCTGCAGGGGAATCTCAGCAATGCCCGGATCGAGCAACTGACCCTGCCGGATGGTGACTGCAGCATTGCCCCGGATCAGCGCAGCTATAGCTGCTCTCTGACACCGCCCTTCGCCCCTGCCAGCCTGACACTAGGCATCATCAGCACCACCCCGGCTGACGCTCTCCTGACACAGACAGCCACGATCATTGGCAGCGAAGTGAAGGACATCCTTCCCGGTAACGACCAACTGAGCACCCCTCTGACCTATGACATTGTCTCCAGTCAGCCGAACGACCTGCAGGCCCAGGTCCAGCAGGCGCCGCCACAGGTGACCCTGACCTGGACCGACCGGGCGTTTACCGAAACCGGGTACCGGGTCGAGCGCGCCAGCAACGACGGCAGCTGGGCGCTGCTGGTCAGCCTGCCGGCCAATAGCGAGACCCATATCGACACCGGCATCGACACTGATCTCAACTATCAATACCGCGTCATTGCCGAAGGCAACGACATCACCGGCGACAGCTCAAACGTCGTCAGCATCAGGGTAGAGGGCACACCGGCTGCCCCGGCCAACCTGACCACCGCCTTGGCGCAAGGCGGTATCCAGTTGAGCTGGAACGACCAGGCAGACAATGAGCAGCGCTACGAAGTCCAGCGCCGCCGGGACAACAATGGCAGCTGGACAAGCTGGACCCCTCTTGTGGAAGACCTGGCCACGGACAGTGTGCAATATCTGGACAGCACCGCTGTGCTCGGCGAGCGCTACCAGTACCGCGTCATTGCCCATAACGCCACGCTGGCTTCAGCGCCCTCCAATCTGGCCGAGATCCAGTTTGGCTCCCGGCCCGAAGCGCCCTCCAACCTGACCAGCCGCCTGCTGGAAAACGCCCTCCGCCTGACCTGGCAGGACCAGGCCGACAACGAAACCGGCTTCCGGATTCTGCGCCAGCAATTCAACGGGCAGACCTGGAGTGAATGGCAGAGCCTCGTCGAGCTGGGCAGCAACCAGACCCGCCACGATGACAGCTCTGTCATCGCCGGAACGCTATATCGTTATCAGGTGCAGGCCTTCAATGCCGTGGGCTCCTCGCCGCTCAGTAACAGCGCCGAGCAGCTCTTCGAACGGGTACCGGCCGCCCCTGACAACCTGCAGGCACAGCGCCAGAACAGTGCCGTGGTATTGCAGTGGCAGGATAATGCCGACAATGAATTCGGCTTCCGCATCGAGCGCCAGCGCCAGGACGGCGACACCTGGCTGGCCTGGCAGGCCATCGCTGAGCTGAATGCCAACAGCACCCGCTATACCGATACCCGAGTCACCTTGGGCAATCGTTATCGCTACCGGGTTTCCAGCCTGAACAGCGCAGGCCCCTCTACGCCTTCGGCAATGGCGACGATCACCCTGAACAACGAGATCACCCCAACCGGCGATGACAACACCTTCGATGACAGCACGCCGCCACAGGATTTCAATGATGATGGCGGCAGCGCAGGCTTCCTGACCGGCCTGCTGGCACTGCTGGTGCTGCGGCGTCGTAGAGGCGCTGCCCCATGCTGAGCCTGAAACCGCTGATGGCGCTGCTGCTGGCAACCTTGCTATGCGCCTGCCAGGTGGGCAGCAAGGACAGGGCAAGCGATCCTTTGACTCAGGCCCGACAACGCTGGGTCGACCTAGGCCTGCAGCATTACCGCTACCAGGTCCGCCAGCAGTGTTACTGCGGCCAACAGGCCCTGCTCCCCGCCACTGTTCTGGTCAACGGCCAACAGGCCAGACTGGACAGCCCCGACCATGCCGCGCGGGCCCCTCTGGCCCGCACCGTGGAAGCGTGGTTTGACCTGATAGAGGAAAAACAGCGCAAGGGCTGGCACCAGGTGGACGTGGACTACCACCCGCAACAGGGTTACCCCCGCCATATCCGACTGGATTTCGATCCGCGCATGGCCGATGACGAGCAGCAGTACTGGATCGAGAACCTGGTACCGGCAGCGGCCAGACCCTAAACCCGCCCCTTCTCTGGCCAAGCCGCCACTCACCCCTCATAATGCCGCCACTTTCCCGTGGCGGATCCGGGTAACCCATGTGGAAAGTTCGGTAATCGTTCGCTGCGCCAACATCCCCGGCTCGGAATGAAAACGCCTGAACCTGGCCCAGACCCTGTCATGGGCCCTTCATGCTCCAGCGACACCATCAACCGTAATTTCCAGTGTGCGCCCCGGTGCACACCGCCGCCCGCGCGGCCTGCGATGCCAGGCGTCGCCAACAGCCAAAGCAAGAGGACACACCATGAGCCGCAAGCACTCTGAACAGCTTTTCCGTCAGGCACAGAAACATATTCCCGGCGGTGTTAACTCCCCGGTGCGCGCCTTCAAGGGCGTTGGCGGCACCCCGGTGTTTTTCCATTCCGCCAGCGGCGCCTACCTGTACGATGAAGACGACAATCGCTACATCGACTATGTGGGTTCCTGGGGGCCAATGATTCTGGGTCATAACCATCCTCAGGTGATTGCCGCCGTGCAGGCCGCCGTACAGAACGGCCTCAGCTTTGGCGCCCCCACCGCCACCGAAGTGGCCATGGCGGACAAGGTCTGCGAACTGGTGCCCTCCATGGACATGGTGCGCATGGTCAACTCCGGCACCGAAGCCACCATGAGTGCCATCCGCCTGGCCCGGGGCTACACCGGCCGCGACAAGATCGTCAAATTCGAGGGTTGCTACCACGGCCATGTGGACAGCTTGCTGGTAAAAGCCGGTTCCGGCGCCATGGGCATCCCCGGCTCCCCCGGTGTGCCCGCCGCCGTCACCGGTGACACCCTGGTAATGGACTACAATGATGCCGCCAGTGTGGAGACGGCCTTCCAGGAATACGGCGACCAGATTGCCGCCGTCATCGTCGAGCCGGTAGCCGGCAACATGAATTGCGTGCCCCCCACCAAGGCATTCCTGCAGGCCCTGCGCCAGTACTGTGACGACCATGGCTCCGTGTTGATCTTCGACGAGGTGATGACCGGTTTCCGGGTCGCCCTGGGCGGCGCCCAGGCGCTCTATGACGTGACTCCGGACATGACCACCCTGGGCAAAATCATCGGTGGCGGCATGCCGGTGGGCGCCTTCGGCGGCAAGAAAGCCATCATGGAACACCTGGCGCCGCTGGGTCCGGTCTACCAGGCCGGCACCCTGTCCGGTAACCCGGTGGCCATGGCCGCCGGGCTGACCACCCTGAACCTGCTCAGTGAACCCGGCTTCCATGACGCCCTGGCCGAAAAGACCACCCGCCTGCTGGACGGCCTGACCGAAGCCGCCCATGCGGAGGGGGTCGCCTTCACCACCGCGCAAGCGGGGGCCATGTTCGGCGTGTTTTTCACGGATCAGAGTCGCATCAGCGGCTTTGCAGACGTGATGGCCTGCGACAGCGAACGCTTCAACCGCTTCTTCCATGCCATGCTGGACCAAGGCATCTACCTGGCCCCCAGCGCCTTTGAGGCAGGCTTTGTGTCAGCTGCCCATAGCGATGAAGATATCGCGGCCACCATTGCCGCGGCCCGCAAGGCGTTTGCGACGGTATAACCACACCGCGACTCACACGTGTCGGCGAGCTGCCAGCCCGCAGGCACGCTAGCGTAGACGCTGGTCCATGACCTGCGGATTAAACCCGGAGAACGGTGTGCCGTTAATCAGGAACAACGGCACACCGCGCCCCCCATGACGACGCCATTCCTCTTCGTAACGGGAATTGCGTGTCACATCCCGCTCTTCATAGGCAATGCCACGTTCAGAAAAATAACGTCGGGCCTGCCGGCACACCCCACAGGTTGGCGTGGAATACATAATCAGATCCGGCTGACGGTTGGTCGCCGCCAGTGTGGCAGGCATCGCCATACCCGGTTCGGCAGGCAGCCCCATGGCCTCACGCAATTCTCCCCGGAACTGCACCAGCAAAAGGACCAGCACCCCCACCAACACCACCATTTTTCCCATCGTCCATCCCCCAACTGTCATCCGTAACCCGATTCTTCCACCACCCGGCCGTGCCCGACCACACCGCGCGGCCCGTCAAACCCGAACCAATGGCGCGCTATGCCCCCCGGTCAACACCAGCAGATCCGCCGGTGCCATGGCGATTTCCAGCCCCCGCCGCCCGGCACTCATGAATATCCTGTCCTGTCCATTGGCGCTGCTGTCCAGGTACAACGGCAGCCGCTTCTTCTGCCCCAGCGGGCTGATGCCGCCTAGCACATAGCCAGTGAGCCGTTGTGCCCTGTCCACTGGACACATGGCGGCTTTCTTGCCGCCATGGGCCATGGCGAGAAATTTCAGGTCCAGCTGATGGGCCACTGGCACCATGGCGACCACCGGCTGTGCATCCACCAGGGTCAGCAGTGTCTTGAAGACTTTTTCCGCAGGGAGCTGCAGGGCTTCCGCCGCCTCCAGTCCGTAGCTTTCGGCCTTGGGATCATGCTCATAGCGGTACACCTGAAAAGGCATGCCGGCCTGTTTTGCCGCCTCTACGGCGGGTGTCATACCGGCCTGGCCTTCGGATTGCGCAGTTCCCCGGCCTTGTCGCGGGCCTGGCGGGCCCCCGCCTTGTCGCCCTGGCGGTCCCGGGCAGTGGCTACCAGGTCCCACAAGCCGGCGCGGTAGTCATCATGGTCCGGGGCCAGACGCAACGCCTTTAGTGCGAAGCCTTCCGCCCCCCGGGGATCGCCCTCGGAAAGCCGCAGGCCTGCCAGCTCTTTGTACAGCCAGGATGAATCCGGGGCGATATTGAGAGCCCGCTCCAGATAACGCTCCGCCACCGATGTCTGGCCCTGCTGACGGGCTTGTTCCGCCCGGCTCAACAACCCCAGTGCCGGCGAGCCTTCCAGTTCCTGGCTGGCGGTCATCGGTTCCGCCGGTTCCTCAACCGCGGGCCGAACCGCGCACCCTGCCAGCACCACACTGATCAACACCAGTTGAATAAGTCTTTTCACTGTCCACATCCTCAACATCCCTGAAACGCGCCACTTTGATCGCGCGTTGCGGCGGCGGGCAACCCCTCAGAAAACGAGGCATGCCCGGTGAAATTCGCGTTGTCCCCGGGATCGGTTAACCGTCACTAGTCAAACAGCCCCTTGAACCAGCCCTTGATGCCCTTGCCGGTCTCCTTCACCTTCCCGCAGCCGTCGCTTTCCTGGGGAATCGAGACTTCCAGCATGGGATAGCGGCGGGCGTCGCTGCAGCCCTCGGCACTGGTGCGGCGACCGTCCGGGTTCATCCACACCCACTCCACGCCGGCGGGCGGAGTTTGTGACAGGCTGCGCTGGGGAAGTTTGCCCATCAACTGCGCCCAGACCGGCAAGGCACCACTGGACCCGGTAATGCCCGCATTGCGGTTATCGTCCCGACCCACCCAGACTACCGCCAGATGGTTGGCGGAAAAACCGGCAAACCAGGCATCACGAAAATCATTACTGGTGCCGGTCTTGCCGGCCACCTTGAGCGCTTCAGGCAGCGACGCCCGGGCGGCACGCCCGGTCCCCTTCTCGACCACCTGCTGCATGGCCCATTGGGTCAGGAAAGCCGGCCCGGCGTCCACCACCTCATCGGTATTGACCGGGTAGCGGGCCAGCGGCTTGGCTTCCTTGTCGAGCACATCGGTGATGGAACGCAGGCGGGTACTGAAGCCCCCGGTGGACAGCGGCTGATACATCATCGCCACCTCGAACGGGGTCAGCTCCAGACTCCCCAGAAGAATGCTGGGGTAGAGGGGAATATTGCGGGTCACTCCCAGGGTCTTCATGGTGTCAGCCACCCTGTCCAGGCCCACATCCAGCCCAAGCCGGGCCGTGCCCTGATTACGGGAGTAGGTGAGCACATCCACCACCGGCATGGCACCCCTGGACTGGTTGTCGAAGTTTTGCGGTGACCAGGTGGTGCCGTTGGGCAGCGTCACTTGCACAGGCCCATCTTCCACCTGGGTCGCCAGGGACCATTGCTTGGGCTGACTCACCGCCGACAACACCACCGCCGGCTTGGCCAGCGATCCGATGGGACGCTGGGCATCCAGGGCACGGTTGAAACCCGCCTCCCGGGAGCTGCGATTGCTGACCAGGGCCAGCACATCCCCCTGGGCCGGGGCCACCACGACCACGGCGCCATTCAGTTTTTTGCTCTCGTCAGGATCGCGACGGTTCAGGTGGTCACGGAGGGCGCCCTCCGCCGCCAGCTGTGCCAGCACATCCAGAGTGGAGTGAATACGCAGCCCCTCATCGCTGAGCACCTCCGGCGGGTAATCCCTGGCCAGCTGGCGACGCACCAGATCAATAAAGGCAGGAAACGCATACAGCGCCGAGGCACCGCGGGGGACCACTTCCAGCGAACGGTTGCTGTACTTGTCGTAATCCGCTTTCGACAAGGCGCCCTCGTCCATGGCCACTTTCAATACCGTGTTGCGGCGATCCAGGGAACGTTCCGGGTGACGGCGCGGGTCATACCAGCTGGGCCCCTTGAGCAGGGCGACCAACGTGGCCAGGTGATGAGGCTCCAGCTCTTCCAGCGGGCGCCCGAACAGGAACTGGGCGCCCAGCCCCATACCATGAATGGCACGGGCACCGTCCTGACCCAGGTACACCTCGTTCAGGTAGGCCTCAAGAATCTGCTCCTTGCTGTAATGCAGCTCCAGCAACATGGCCATGGGCATTTCCAGCAGCTTGCGCGACAAGGTGCGCTCGGAGGTGAGCCAGAAATTCTTCACCAGCTGCTGTGTCAGGGTGCTGCCACCCTGTACCAGCCGACCGGCCTTGATGTTGGCCAGCATGGCCCGGGCCAGACCACGCAAGGAAATACCATGGTGGTCATAGAACGCCTGATCCTCCGTGGCAATCAGCATGTCCACCAACAAGGGCGGCACCTTGTCCAGCGGCACCAGCACCCGGTCTTCCGCGTGTTGGGGGTGAATACTGCCAATCTGCAGGGGTTCGAGACGGGCCAGACGGTCGCCGCCGGCCTCCAGAGATCGTATCTGCCCGCCAGACAGGCTCAGCCGGATACGTTCGGCCTTCTCCCCGCCATCACTGTCACTGAAACCGCGGGTATGCAGTAACAGACTGCTGCCCTGCACCGCATAGCTCCCGGGGGTGGACGCCCGTGAGTCGCGCCGGTAGCGCATCAGGTCCAGTAACTTGAGCATATCCTCGCGGGACAGCACCCGGCCTTCATAGAGCTCCACTGGCCGGGCATAGACCCGGGCCGGCAGTTGCCAGACATGGGCATCAAAACGCTCACGGACCAGCGCATCCAGATACGCCAGCCCGGCGGCCCCCAGCACCAGTGACACCAGCGCCACCTTGCCCACAAAGGGCCAGCTGAACCAGCGACGCTGCGCGCCGTTGCTGCGTTTTTTCCGATTTGGTTGCCGCCGCGATCGCGCGGGGGACTTCTTCGCTTTTTTTGCCATGGGCCGGAGTATAGAGAAAAGTGTGAGTGTTTTATGAGTCTGTCGGGACGTATCCGTTCCCTTCACGGGAATTTGAGTAAATTTTGCAACCGGACCTGGGGCGCCCATAATAGCCGCCTTGCCTTTTCTGAATCAGAACACGGAGCATCCATGACGAAAAAATACGACGTTTATGCCCTCGGCAACGCCCTGGTGGACACGGAGATCGAGGTCAGCGACGCCTTTCTTGAGCGCATGGATGTGGGCAAGGGCCTGATGACACTGGTGGACGAGGCCCGCCAGGCAGAACTGATTGCCGCCCTGGCAGACGAAGCCGAGCCTCACAAGCAAACCAGTGGCGGCTCTGCCTGCAACACCGTGGTGGCCACCCGCTATTTCGGCGGTAATGGCTATTACGCCTGCAAGGTTGCCGACGATGCCACCGGCGATATCTTCGTCAACGATCTGACCGCCGCCGGCGTGGACACCAACATGAACGGCAACCGCGACCGCGGCATATCCGGCAAGTGTCTGGTCATGCTGACCCCGGACGCAGAGCGTACCATGAATACTTTCCTGGGCATTTCCAGCCAGGTGTCCGAGGCAGAACTGGACGAAGCCGCCATTGCCGCCAGCCACTATGTCTATCTGGAAGGTTACCTGGTCAGTGGTGACAGCTCCCGGGCGGCAGCCATCAAACTACGCCAGCTGGCAGAAAAGCACGGTGTCAAAACCTCACTGACATTCTCCGATCCGGCCATGGTGCAGTTCTTCAAGGACGGCCTGTCCGAGATGCTGGGCGACGGCGTGGACCTGCTGTTCTGCAACGACGCGGAAGCCACCAGCTACACGGATACCGACAGCCCCGAGGCCGCCCTGGAAAAACTCAAGAGCGTCTGCCGCTCCGCCGTCATCACCCTGGGCGCCGACGGCGCCCTGGTATGGGACGGTGAGGAGGCGCATCGAATCGCGCCCTTGCCGGTGAAAGCCATCGACAGCAATGGTGCCGGCGACATGTTTGCCGGGGCCTTTCTGTATGCCATCACCCATGGCCATGATTTTGTTACCGCCGGCAACCTCGCTGCTGCTGCCGCCGCCCGCCTGGTGACAGAATTCGGCCCGCGCCTGAGCGCCGAGACCCACCAGCAGATTCGCCAAGATATTTTAGGTAAGTGATCACATGGAACACGTTTGCAACCTGACCGACATTCCCGACGACAGTGCGCGGGAATTCCAGAAAGACGGCCAACCCGTGGTCGTGGTGAAACACGATGGGCTGGTACGTGCCTTCGTCAACTGGTGCCCGCACCTGGGCATCGAGCTGAACTTCATGCCGGACCAGTTCATGGACAGTGACAACCAGTTCATCATGTGCGCCAACCATGGCGCCCTGTTCGAGATTGATAGTGGCGACTGCCTGTCCGGCCCCTGCAGTGGCGACAAGCTGATCCCGGTTCCCCTCGAAGTGCGTGGTGACGAGGTGTGGCTTGGCCCCGTCGAGGTGCCGGCCTGAGCCGCTTATGAGCCATCCCTTTGATGACCTCACCCCGGATTACATGCTCGACGCCGTGGACGCCGCCGGCTTCCTCAGTGACGGTCGCCTGCTGCAGCTGAACAGTTTCGAGAACCGGGTCTACCAGGTGGGCCAGGAAGAGGGCCCGCCGGTCATCGTCAAGTTCTACCGTCCACAGCGCTGGAGCGATGAACAGATCCTGGAAGAACATGCCTTCAGCCTGTTCCTGGTGGCGCGGGACCTGCCGGTGGTCGCACCCATCGAAAAGAACGGCACCACCCTGTTTCACTGCGACGGCTTTGCCTTTGCGGTATTCCGCAGAGCCGGCGGCCATGCGCCGGAGCTGGATAACGACAACCATCTGGAACAGCTTGGTCGCACCCTGGCCCGCTGGCATGCCTGCGGCAGCGATCGGCCCTATGAGCTCCGCCACACCATGGACCCGCTGGCCGACATTCGCGCCGCCAGCACCTTCCTGATCAATGACGTGGTGGACCTGAATTACCGCAGTCAGTATCGGGATGTGTGCGGCCAGCTGCTGGAACAGATTGAACAGCACCTGGCCGAGGTGGAATTTCCACTACTCAACGTGCACGGCGACTGTCATACCGGCAATATCCTGTGGCGCGACGACAAACCGCATTTCGTGGATCTGGATGACAGCTTGCGGGCGCCAGCCATGCAGGACATCTGGATGCTGCTGTCCGGCGAGCAGGACGAACAACAACACCAGCTTCGGGTGCTGGCCCGCGGCTACGACACCTTCCTGCCCTTCCCCTGGCAACAGACGACCCTGATCGAACCGCTACGCACCCGGCGCATTATCTGCTACGACGCCTGGCTGGCCAGACGCTGGGACGACCCGGCCTTCCCGCCGGCATTTCCCTGGTTTGAATCCATGAGTTACTGGCGGGATCAGACGGAACTGTTGCAGCAGCAACTGCGCAATTTGCAGACCCCGTTGTAGAGGAAAACGCGTTTCCGTAGGAGCGCCGCTCGCGGCGCGATAGGGTTGGCGCCGTGTCTTCTAAAGCCGCTGCTGTAGGAGTTCCTCTCGAGGGACGAAGCCGAGCCCAGGCGAGGAAAAAGGCGAGGCAGGGGCTGCCAGGTCACTCTAGAGACGCCCTGTTTCACAGAAACGACGTTGCTGGCCTTGCAGGTGCTTTCCACGCTGGCACCTGGTTCGTCCCTCGAGAGGAACTCCTACAACTGTATTGGCAACGGGTGTTCCAGCCGAAAACCATCGGCGGATAACGCCACCTTCCACGCCAGTACCTCCACCCCCTTCTCCACCGCTTCCCGCAGCAGCACCCCGTAGCGGGCATCGATTTCATCCGCCGGCCGGGCGGCCTGTGCCCCACTGTGCTGCACACAGAAAAACAGCACCGCCCGCTTGCCGGACGCCACCACCTCCATGAGGGTCAGTAGATGCTTCTGGCCCCGCTCGGTCACCGAATCCGGGAAGGCAATGACACCGTCATCCGGATCATTTGGCCCGGGGCCTAGCGTGACATTTTTCACTTCCACAAAGGTATGGGGATCGCTGCGCTCTCCCAGTGCCAGATCAAAGCGGCTGTCACCGTATTTCACTTCCCGTTCCACTCCGCTGCCGGGGTTCAGCCCGGTAACAGCGCCGGCACGAATGGCTTCCTCCACCAGCGCATTGGGGCGACTGGTATTCACCCCCGCCCAATGGCCGTGAGCCACCTGCACCGCCTCCAGCGTATGACGATATTTGCGCTTGGGGTTACCGCTGTCGGAGATCAGCGCCAGTTGGGGCTCGCCCAGCACGCAGTGCTTCATGGAGCCGGTATTCGGGCAATGCACGGTCATTTCGCTGCCATCGGCGCGCACCACATCGGCCATAAACCGCTTGTAGCGGCGCAGCAGGGTGACGCGCTCCAGGGGGGGATCAAACTTCACAGGGACTCCAGGTAACGGCCCAAGCGGTGCAGGGCTTCGACTAGACGGGACTCGGCGCAGGTATAGGCCAGACGAACATAACGGTGAGGGTCATGGCCGGCACCGAAATCCAGCCCCGGCGTCATGGCCACTTTTTCCTTTTCCAGCAGGTCTGCACAGAAGGCAAAGCTGTCATCGGTCCAGGCACTCACATCCACATACACATAAAACGCCCCGTCGGCATTGGACACCACCGGCAGTTTGAGATGCGCCAGGCCATTGAGCAGGCACTGGCGACGACGGGCAAACAGCTGGTGACGCTGCTCCAGGATCGTCAGCGTCGGGTCCTGCAAGGCGGCAAGGGCACCGTGCTGCGCTGGCGTGGACGGTGCCAGAAACAGGTTCTGGGCCAACCGTTCAATGGCCGGCACCAGCGGCTCCGGCGCCACCAGCCAGCCCAGCCGCCAACCGGTCATGCAGAAGTATTTGCTGAAGCTGTTGATCACAATCACCTGATCGGTACGCGACAGCACCGACTCCGCCGGCCCGCGGTAACAGAGCCCCTGATAGATTTCATCCACCAGCAACAGCCCCCCTTTCTCCACGGCCCCTTCGGCCATGGCCTGCAGGGTATCCAGCGACAACATGTTGCCGGTGGGGTTATCCGGGCTGGCGACCATGGCCAGGCGGGTATTCGACTGCCAGGCCGACAGCAAGTCGTTGCGGGTCAGCGTGAAATGATTGTCCGCCTTCAAGACCAGTGGCTGAGGCCGCCCCCCCACCAGATTCACAAACTGGCGATTGCAGGGGTAACCCGGATCACACAGCAATACACCGTCCCCGGGATTGATCAGCGCCGCCAGCGCCAGCTGCAGGGCACCGGAAGCCCCTGGCGTCACCACGATCTGTGACGGCAATACGGTAGCGGCAAAACGGTCCCGGTAATCATCCGCTATGGCCTGGCGCAAAGCAGGCAATCCTGCCGCCGGCGTGTAGCCGGTGCCTCGCTCACGGGTTGCCTCGGCAATGGCCTCCAGCACCGGCGCCGGAGTTTCAAAATCCGGCTCGCCCACTTCCAGATGGATCACATCGTGTCCCTGAGCGGCCAGTTGCTGGGCTCGCTCCAGCAGTGCCATTACGTGAAAAGGCGGGATCTGTTTGGCGAAATGCGACAGCGTGCTCACAAGATTCCTCTTTCCTATAGGGGTGGCATGGCTATAATCGGCCAGATTTTCACCAACTGGTGACAAGACTTACCCGGAAGGGGTAAGGTCGAAAGATTACATTACGCCCGTGCTTGGTGATATCAAGCAGACCCTAGGGATAGTGGCACAGGATAGAGAGTCGAGAAGATGCTAAGGGAGTTAATCAAAATGGCCACCGGCAAAAAGAAAGCCCCGAAAAAGGCGGCTAAAAAACAAACCACCGGGTCTGCTTCCAGCAGCAAAAAAGCCACCTCATCCACTGCTGCCCGCAAAGCACCAGCCAAAAAGGCCGCTGCAAAGAAGGCCCCTGCCAAGAAAGCCACGGTGAAGAAGGTGGCGGCAAAGCCTGCAGCCAAAAAGGCCCCAGCCAAAAAAGCGGCCGCAAAGAAAGTCACCAGCAAACCAGCCACCAAAAAGGCACCGGCCAAGAAGGCCGCCGTGAAGAAGGCAGCGCCCAAGAAAGCCGTTGCCAAGAAACCGGCACCGGCCAAAAAAGCGATCGCCGCCAAACCGGCAGCCAAGAAAACAGCCACCCCAAAAGCCCCGGCCAAAAAGGCCGCAGTGAAAGCGCCGGCCAGTAAGCCTGCCGCTCAAAAGGCAGTGCGCAAGCCAGCGGCGAAACAGGCCGTCGCGAAAACCCAATCCACTGCTGCCAGCGCCAAGCCGGCGAAGGCCAGCAAGCCCGCTGCCAAGAAACCGGCAGCCAAAAAAGCAGCACCAGCTGCACCTAGAACAAAACTGCCGACCTCCGGGAAGGCATCCGCAGCGGCCCGGGCCGCTGCCAGAGACGCATCGAACACCGGTAACGCACGGACCGCGACTGCCGGCAAAGGGACTTCGCCGAGCCGATCCACCACTTCTGCTCAGGTAAAAGCAAACGTGAAAAAGAAAACCGCCTCATCTTCCTCGCAGGCCCAAATGCATGG
>NZ_LWEJ01000235.1:0-311 GCF_001635525.1 Alcanivorax sp. HI0007 | reverse complement strand
CGAAGCCGCTGTAGGAACGGAGCGTAGCGGAGTAACGCACGTTGTGCAGTGCGGCCCGAAGGGTGAGCGTAGCGAATACACCTCTTGAGGTGCGAATCCGAGCCTTGGCGAGGAAACGGTATCGCAGCTACTCCCATCCCTTTCCAGAAAAGCCTGTTGAGTCCTGACATTCCTGATCGGCCTTCGGCCGATTCCGCGTTGACACGCGGTTCGCCCCTCAAGAGGAGCTCCTACGGTGCCACCACCTCGCGCTCTCGCGCTTTGAACTTTTAACGTCCTCCTGCCATCCTTCATTCCCCTTGTGTTTCACC
>NZ_LWEJ01000234.1:0-323 GCF_001635525.1 Alcanivorax sp. HI0007 | reverse complement strand
CTTGCTCACCAGTATCACCTTTAGGACCTTGTGGTCCAATTGGTCCTTGCTCACCAGTATCACCTTTAGGACCTTGTGGTCCAATTGGTCCTTGCTCACCAGTATCACCTTTAGGACCTTGGATAACTTCACCAGATGGTGCAACATATTCTGATTTCTTCAAATATGTTGTTTCAGCGTGTTCTTTTGTTTCCAAGTGATCAATTGTGGGAACGTCAGATTTACGAACGTATGATGACAACTCACTATTAAATACATATTTAGCATCCGCTTGATATTCAGTAATGTATCCTGTGACAACAGGGATTTCAGACTTTAAAGCA
>NZ_LWEJ01000233.1:0-254 GCF_001635525.1 Alcanivorax sp. HI0007 | reverse complement strand
AAAATGCTCGGCGATACGCTCAAGCGCGGGCTGGCCTGGCTCTACCACCACCCGGGACGCCAGATCTGCATCGACAATGGTAATGCTCTGTTGGGCCAGGAAATCCGTGGCGGCGGTCTTGCCGCTACCAATGCCACCAGTCAGGCCGACTACGAACATGCTTACTCCAGAACAAGGCTTCACTGGCGCTGGAGCTTGACCGCTTCGCTTTGCAAAGCAAGGCTCCAACGAAAATTATCCAGGGGTTTTCAGCT
>NZ_LWEJ01000232.1:0-518 GCF_001635525.1 Alcanivorax sp. HI0007 | reverse complement strand
GATCTCGATAACGCCTATGAAAGTGCGGAAGAATCCGCAGAGAGCATGAAGGACGCTGCCGAGCAATAAAAGCCGCGTTTTCATGTTGAAAAAGCCGCCTTCGGGCGGCTTTTTTTATGGGCGCTTTTGGGCCACCTGGCAGGTCGCCAGCAATGACTCAATGGCCTGTTGTTCCGGTGGCGTTATCAGCAACTGATAGCGCTGTTTGATCCCTTGCCAGTGCTGCCCGTACTGGCACCAGTAGCTGCGGTTTTCCGGTAGCCACTGGTCCGGGCTGCCGGCCCCTTTACTGCGGTTGGCGCTGGCTGACACCGGCAACAGGTTGGCGGGGTCATTGGCAAACTGGCGTCGCAAGCTCTCATCCCAGCGATCACCCCCATGGCCGTGTGCATGGCGCAGGGGGACCCGATGATCGATATCCAGCTCGCTGGCGGAAGTAAAAACGGTGTCGCTGTAAGGGTCATGCCAGCGACCGGTGGCCACGGTGCAACGGTCATCCCGGGTAAAGGTAACCGGCA
>NZ_LWEJ01000231.1:0-243 GCF_001635525.1 Alcanivorax sp. HI0007 | reverse complement strand
GGACATAGAGCAGCGGGATTCGGAGCTGGAGGACGAGGGGTGGTGAAGGCAATTAATAGTTAATAATGAATAATTAATAGTTGCGCGAGCAGCAGCGATATTGGTTCAAACGCAAGAGGCCGTGCCCATAGGTTGGGCGCGGCCTCTTGCGTTTAAAAAAGATAAAGCTGAGTCGCGAGTTATTAGTTATTCATTATTAACTATTAATTATTAACCGCCTTCATCTTTGCTCTTATATAGTCC
>NZ_LWEJ01000230.1:0-383 GCF_001635525.1 Alcanivorax sp. HI0007 | reverse complement strand
CGAAGTCAGGGTTTAAGGGATATTTTCGAGCTACGAGCTACGAGCTACGAGCTACGAGCTACGAGCTACGAGCTACGAGCTACGAGCTACGAGCTACGAGCTACGAGCTACGCTCGGTTGGATAGGGAAAGGTTGGGAAGTTCCTGGGACCTTGGCGTTTCTACGAAGCCACTGTAGGAACGTAGCGCAGCGGAGTAACGCACGTAGTTCCGTGCGGCCCGAAGGGTGAGCGAAGCGAATAATACCTCTTGAGGTGCGAACCGCGTTTGTGGGGAAATCGCCCGCACGGCGATCAGGAAGTTCAGCGCCCGACAGGTTTCAGAAAGAACGGCGGACGACAATTCTTTCTCGCCTCGCTACGCTCGGTTCGCTATGCAAGCATA
>NZ_LWEJ01000229.1:0-483 GCF_001635525.1 Alcanivorax sp. HI0007 | reverse complement strand
GAAGCGAAATCCAGATAGTCGATGGGGGTGTTTTCCACCAGCAGGGTATCCCGGGCCGGGTCCATGCGGGTGGTCATGGCCCAGATCACGTCCTTCCAGTCGCGGGCGTTGACGTCGTCGTCGCAGACAATCACGAACTTGGTGTACATGAACTGGCGCAGGAATGACCACACGCCCATCATTACCCGCTTGGCGTGGCCCGGGTACTGTTTCTTCATGGTCACTACGGCCATGCGATAGGAGCAGCCTTCCGGGGGCAGGTAAAAATCCACGATTTCCGGGAACTGCTTTTTCAGGATCGGCACGAAGATCTCGTTCATGGCCACGCCCAGCACCGCCGGTTCATCCGGTGGACGCCCGGTGTAGGTGCTGTGGTAGATCGGATCGCGGCGGTGGGTGATGCGCTCCACGGTGAAAACCGGGAAGCGCTCCACCTCGTTGTAATAACCGGTGTGATCACCGAACGGCCCTTCTTCGGCCATC
>NZ_LWEJ01000228.1:0-588 GCF_001635525.1 Alcanivorax sp. HI0007 | reverse complement strand
GGCGGCGAACAGCCCGATTGATCCGGCTGCCTGCTTTGAAGAAGCTGCCGGTGGCTTTGCCCCGGGCGGCGGTGGCCTGCCGGGTGCCGATGGCAACCCGCTGCAGCCGGTACTGGCGCAGTTCTGCCCGGACACCTCCGAAGCGGACCTGGGCCCGACTACCCCCATCGACTGTCTGACCGAAGCCGGTGGTAACTTCGAAGACGTGCAGGACCTGCTGCTGGGCTCCAACCCGCTGACCGAGCAACTGTGCCCGGAAGCGGCGGCGAACAGCCCGATTGATCCGGCTGCCTGCTTTATGGAAGCAGCAGGAGGCTGCATCCGGGGCGGCGGTGGCTTGCGGGGGGTCGGAGACGAGTAGATGAGNCGGTACTGGCGCAGTTCTGCCCGGACACCTCCGAAGCGGACCTGGGTCCGACCACCCCCATCGACTGCCTGACCGAAGCCGGTGGTAACTTCGAAGACGTGCAGGACCTGCTGCTGGGCTCCAACCCGCTGACCGAGCAACTGTGCCCGGAAGCGGCGGCCAACAGCCCGATTGATCCGGCCGCCTGCTTTATGGAAGCGGCCGGATCAATCGGGCTGTTG
>NZ_LWEJ01000227.1:0-17831 GCF_001635525.1 Alcanivorax sp. HI0007 | reverse complement strand
CACAGGACACCCCATGGCAAAGAACACCAACAAACGAGGGGCCAGCCGCGGCCCGGTACGCAAGAAGACCCATCGCCAGGTCCCGGGCTGGGTGTGGCTGTTCACGGGTCTGATGGTCGGTCTGTTCGTGGCCTTCCTGTTTCACCTGGGCAAGACCCAGATGGAGCAAGGCGGCAACGGCAAGGTGGCACAGAAACCGGAGCAACCTGCCAAACCGGCCAAGCCAGCCCCGAAAAAGGACAGCAGCGACGAGTCCCCGCAGTTCGACTTCTATGCGGTACTGCCGAAAATGGAAGTGATCGTGCCGCAGAATGAAGGCGACTCCGGCACTCGCAAAAGCCGTGATACCGCCCAGGACAAACCCGCCAGCGAGCGCAAGTCAGACGCTGGCACCCGCTCCAGCAACGAACGCTATTTGCTGCAGGCGGGCAGCTTCCGCCGCAACGAAGATGCCGACCGCCGCCGAGCGGAGTTGATCCTCAAGGGGTTCGACGCCGCCATCCAGTCCGTGGATCTGGAAAGCGGCGACAGCTGGCACCGGGTCATGATCGGCCCCTACGACAACCTCAACGCCATGCACCGGGCCCAGGACCAACTGGCCGGCAACGGCATTGAGACCCTGCCGATCAAAATGAAAAAATAGGCGCAGGCACACAGCGGAGATGGGCGCACGCCCATTTCCGCCCTTAAGATCCCGCCTTCACCCGGCGACTGTGCGCGGCCACCCTGCGCTCGGCTCCACCTGCAGACAGCCGCGAAACGATTAACGGTTAATTGCCTTCAATTCCCCTTGAATCCCCCACCACCAGCCCCACATCTGCAGAATCACTGTGAAAGGAGCTGAATGTGACCACGATCGTATCCGTACGCCGCGGCAATAGCGTTGTGATTGGCGGTGACGGCCAGGTGTCACTGGGCAACACCGTCATGAAAGGCAATGCCCGCAAGGTGCGCCGGCTCTACCACGGCAAGGTCATTGCCGGGTTTGCCGGCGGTACCGCCGACGCCTTTACCCTGTTTGAGCGATTTGAAGCGCAGCTGGAAAAACACCAGGGCCATCTGGTTCGTGCCGCTGTGGAGCTGGCCAAGGACTGGCGCACCGACCGCGCCCTGCGTCGCCTGGAGGCCCTGCTGGCCGTGGCCGACAAGGAAGCCTCCCTGATCATCACCGGCAATGGCGATGTCATCGAGCCGGAAAATGACCTGATCGCCATCGGCTCCGGCGGCCCCTTTGCCCAGGCAGCCGCCACCGCCCTCCTGCATAACACCGAGTTGGCCGCCGGGGATATTGTCGAAAAGAGCTTGACCATCGCCGGCGATATCTGCGTCTACACCAATCAACAGCAAACCATTGAAGAATTGAGCTGGTAATCCGATGCCAAACCTGACCCCGCGCGAAATTGTTCATGAACTGAACAAGCACATTGTCGGCCAGGAGCCGGCGAAAAAATCCGTTGCCCTGGCCCTGCGCAATCGCTGGCGGCGCATGCAGTTGCCGGCAGAAATGCGTGCCGAAGTGGCGCCCAAGAACATCCTCATGATCGGCCCCACCGGCGTGGGCAAGACCGAAATTGCCCGCCGCCTGGCCAAGCTGGCCGACGCTCCCTTCATCAAGATCGAGGCCACCAAGTTCACCGAAGTGGGCTATGTGGGCCGCGATGTGGAATCCATCATCCGCGACCTGGTGGAAATGGCCATCAAGATGCTGCGCGAGAAAGCCATCGCCCGCGTGGGCAGCCAGGCGGATGATGCCGCCGAAGAACGCATCCTCGACGCCCTGCTGCCCGCGGCCCGAGGCGACGAAGAGAGCAAGACGGACAACAGCACCCGCCAGATCTTCCGCAAGAAGCTGCGCGAGGGCGAGCTGGACGACAAGGAAATCGAGATCGAGGTGTCCAGCAATCCGGCCGGGGTGGAAATCATGGCCCCTCCCGGCATGGAAGAAATGACCAGCCAGCTGCAACAGATGTTCTCGAAAATGGGCGGGGGCGGCCGCAAGCGCAGCCAGAAGCTGCGTGTCCGCGAAGCCTACCGGCTGATCCGGGACGAGGAAGCCGCGCGCTTCGTCAATGAGGACGAACTCAAGGTGCAGGCCATCGATGCAGTGGAAAACAACGGCATCGTCTTCCTGGATGAAATCGACAAGGTGGCCAAGCGTGGTGAAAGCGGCGGCACTGATGTGTCCCGTGAAGGGGTACAGCGAGACCTGCTGCCGCTGATCGAAGGCTGCACCGTGTCCACCAAGTACGGCATGGTCAAGACTGACCACATCCTGTTTATCGCCTCCGGCGCCTTTCACCTGGCCAAGCCCAGCGATCTGATCCCGGAGCTGCAGGGCCGTCTGCCCATCCGCGTGGAACTGAGCGCCCTGACCCCGGATGACTTCCAGCGCATTCTCACCGAACCCCGATGCTCCCTCACTGAGCAGTACAAGGCCCTGCTGGATACCGAAGGACTCAACCTGGAGATTACTGACGACTGCATCCGGCGCATTGCTGAAGTGGCCTGGCAGGTCAACGAACGCACCGAAAACATCGGCGCCCGCCGCCTGCACACGGTACTGGAGAAACTGCTGGAAGAGATCAGCTACGATGCCGACTCCCTGGCCACCCAGTACCACGACAAGCCCCTGGTGCTGGATGCGGAAGCGGTGGATCGCTATCTGGGTGAACTGGCCGATGACGAGGACCTGAGCCGCTATATCCTCTGATTGCCCGAGGCCTGACCACAGACGTCTGACGCTGAATTCATTGGCGTCAGTCGTCTGACTTCCGACGGCCGACCGCTTTCCTGCTATGATCCCCGCCGGAGGAAAAACCATGACCGCCGGCGAACAGCTTCAACACTATCTCAACCGTTTCTTTGCCCTGCGCCAGCATGGCGACGACACCGTATTCCTGAGCCGCCTGCGGCGCTTGCAAGACTGGCAGAGCCAGCGCCTCAGCCATACCCACCGCCATCTTCTGGACGACCCGGCCACGGCAGAGGGGATCCGCTTTCTGCTCGACGAAGTCTACGGTGGCCGGGAGCTGCTACCGGTGGCCCGGGAAATCCGCCGCGCCCTGCCCAAGGCCATGAAACTGCTGCCTGACAAGGTCATGGCCACCTCTGCCAGTGCACTGGAGGCTGCGATCCTCACCCAGGAGCTGGATGAGCAGATCACCGACTCACTGGGCAGCGAGCTGGATCAACCACTCACCGAGCCGACCTACCTCAAGGGCTTTCGACAGGACCACCACCTCGATGCCCGTCAGCGCCAGCTACAATTGGTGGCCGAACTGGGTCATCGCCTGGACCGCTATATCCGCTCGCGGATGATACAGACCACCTTTCGCATGGTCCGCAAACCGGCCCATGCGGCAGGCTTTGCGAACCTGTATGATTTCATGGATCGCAGCTTCCGGGTGATGAAACCGGTGCCCAGCGTGGGCCTGCTGCTGGAGCAGCTGGCCGCACGGGAAGAGACCATCATGCAGAAGGTCTTCGACCATCACCCGGCCCCCTTCGAGGACTGACATGAACGACGAAACCAAGGTCACCCACTTCGGTTACCAGCAGGTACCGTGGCAGGAAAAGCAGCAGAAAGTGGCCGGCGTATTCCGCTCCGTGGCGGGCAAATACGATGTCATGAACGACCTGATTTCCATGGGCAGCCACCGCCTGCTCAAGCGCATGACCATCGAGCTGGCCGGGGTGCGACCGGGACACAAGGTACTGGACCTGGCCGGTGGCACCGGCGACCTGGCCATCAAGTTTTCCCGTCTTGTCGGGGAGACCGGCCAGGTGGTGCTGGCGGACATCAATGACGCCATGCTGGCAGTGGGTCGCGACCGCCTGTTCGATGCGGGTTGCAGCCATAACACCCAGGTCACCCAGGTAAACGGCGAATGTCTGCCTTTCGAGGACAACAGCTTCCACTGCATCACCATTGCCTTTGGCCTGCGCAATATCACCGACAAGGATGCCGCCCTGCGCTCCATGCTGCGGGTATTGAAACCCGGCGGCCGGCTGCTGGTGCTGGAGTTTTCCACCCCGGTGCACAAGCCCCTGGCCAAGGCCTATGAGCTGTATTCTTTCGGTGTGTGGCCCAAGCTGGGCAAGCTGATCGTCAACGACGCGGACAGCTATCAGTACCTGGCCGAGTCCATCCGCATGCACCCGGACCAGGACACCCTGCAGGGCATGATGGATCAGGCCGGGTTTGCCCGCACCGAATACTTCAACATGCTGGGCGGCATCGTGGCACTGCACAGAGGGTTCAAATTTTGAGTCTGAAAGACCAGTCCCGCTCCCCCGGCCTGCTCTCCACCACGGCCCTGGCCACGGTAGAAAGAGCCATCAACACCGCCCTGCGCTCTGATCCGGCCAGTGCTGACCGACTGGCGCTGCATGCCGGCCGCCTGCTGGCCATCGAAGTGACCCTGCCGCCTCTGGCCATCTATGCGCTGATCGTGGAAGACGGGGTGGAGTTGTATCACCGCAGCGATGCCAACGCGGATGTCACGGTAAAGGGCAATCCCATGGACCTGGCTGCCTTGCTGCTGAACTGGAATACCCGCCCCGGCGTCATAGGCGGCCCGGTAGACATTAGCGGTAACCGGGAACTGTTGCAGGAAATGCAGCAATTGGCCCGCGAACTGCAAATTGATTGGGGCGCCATCCTTGAGCCGGTCACCGGCTCGGAACTGGCCCAGCAACTGGACTACAGTGCCCGTCGCCTGTTCGGCTGGGCTCGCCAGGCCGCCGGGCGACTGACCGAGCAACTGGCCGACTACGTGGGCAACGAATCCGGCCTGACCCCGGGCCGTCGGGATGTCTACGAATTCGGTCAGGATGTGGACGAACTGCGCATGGACGTGGATCGACTGGACGCCCGCATCCAGCGCCTTCGCGCGGCAAGGGCCGGCGTGAACAGCAACGGGAGCGCCACCGACTGATGCTGCCCGTTACCCGTATTCTGGTGGTCATCCATGTGGTGTGCCGCTATCGCCTGATCGCCCTGCTCCCCGCCCATCCGCTGCGCAACCTGCTACTGGTGATGTCCTTTCTGTTGCCTTCCAGCTGGCTAGGCACTGGCAAGCTCAGTGAAGGCGAGCGGCTGCAAAAGGCCCTGGAACGTCTCGGCCCCATCTTCATCAAGTTCGGCCAACTGCTGGCCACCCGCCAGGACATGCTGCCACCGGAATGGACCCGCGCCCTGGCCCGCCTGCAGGATCAGGTTACCCCCTTCGACGGACAACAGGCCCGGGATCTGGTCGAGGCCAGTCTCAACCAACCCTTTGATGAGGTCTTCCGCGACTTTGACAGCACACCCATGGCCGCGGCCTCCGTGGCCCAGGTCCATGCCGCCACCCTGCATAACGGCCAACAGGTAGTGGCCAAGGTGCTGCGCCCCACCATTCTTCCGGTGGTGCAACGGGACCTGAAAGTCATGGCCTTCGGCGCCCGCTGGCTGGAACGACTGTGGCGCGATGCCCGTTACTTCCGCCCCGCACGGGTGGTACAGGATTATCGGGACATTATCCTGGGCGAACTGGATCTGGCCGCCGAAGCCCGCAACAGTGAAACCATGCGCCGGCATTTCCTGTTCAGCCCGCTGCTGCACATTCCGGCCATTCATCTGGAGCTGTCCAGCCCCACCGTGATCATCATGGATCGCATCCATGGCATCCCGGTGAATGATATCGAGCGCATCAAGGCCGCCGGCATTGATCCCAAGGTGCTGGCAGAACGGGGCGTGGAGATCTTCTTTTCCCAGGTATTCCGTTTCAATTTTTTCCACGCGGACATGCACCCGGGCAACATCTTCGTCAACCCGGAACACCCGGAATCTCCTCAATACATGGCCGTGGATGCGGCAATCGCCGGGCGGCTGTCGAAGGAAGACCTGAACGTGCTGGGCCGCATGGTGCTGGCCGTGATGCGCGAGGATTACAGCGCCCTGGTGGATGCCGTGATTCGCGCCGGCTGGAATACCGCCCCCATCGATCGTCCCCGTTTTGAACGGGCCGTCATCGACATTGTCGAGCCGGTGCGGTCCGCTCAACTGGACCAGCTGGAATTCGCGCCGCTGGTGATGAAGCTGTTCGATATGGCGCGCCACTACCAGATCGAAATGCCGGTGCAGTACATCCTGCTGATGAAGACACTGGTACATATCGAAGGCCTGGGGCGCAGCATCTACCCGCAACTGGATATCTGGAGCACCGGCCGGCCTCTGCTGGAAGCCTGGATGCTGGCGGAATACGGCCCCAGCGCCACACTGAAAAAGCTGCAGAATCGCATGCCGGAATGGACCGCCCAGCTACCGGAGATGCCCGATTTGCTGCGCGACGGCCTGGAAAGCCTGCGCGAACTGCCCTATCAACAGGACCGCCTGGAAGCCCGCTTCGAACAGGCCCTTTTACGCCACCGTCACAAGCTGTTTGCCGGCCTGGCGGGGCTGGGCTGCGCCGGTACTGCCATCTGGCTGGCAACACCCCATGTCAGCTGGCCGCTGGCCGCTGTCGCTGTGCTGCTGGTGAGCTGGAGCTGGCGGCGCTAGACTGTGGCACCGCACCGCGGCACATCGGATAATCCGTCGGCGCTCGCCGCAGGCGCCAACCATAAAGAAAGTGCAAACGCTATGTCAGATATACTCAGCCAGCTCCACCAGGTGCTTGAGTCCCGCAAGGGCGCCGACCCGGACAGCTCCTACGTGGCCAGCCTGTACGCCAAGGGGCTGAACAAGATCCTGGAGAAAGTGGGCGAGGAAGCGGTGGAAACCATTCTCGCGGCCCGCGACGCGGAGGTCAGCGGCAAAACCGACGCCCTGATCAGCGAAACCGCGGATTTGTGGTTCCATAGTCTGGTCATGTTGGCCAAACTGGGAGAACACCCGGACAAGGTGCTGGCAGAACTGGAGCGTCGCTTCGGCCTGTCCGGCCATGACGAAAAAGCGGCGCGCGGCAGCAAGCACTGACACGCCCTGACTATCAGCGCCCTATCTATCGGAGAGAGACAGCATGTTTTCCGGCATCAGCATTTGGCAGTTACTGATCCTTCTGGCCATCGTGGTCCTGTTGTTCGGCACCAAGAAACTGCGCAACATGGGTGGCGACCTGGGTGGCGCGGTCAAAGGCTTCAAGAACGCCATGAAAGACGGCGAGGAAGAGCAGGACCAGAAGCGTCTTGCCGATGACGACAAGGACACCAGCGGGCAGAAAACCGAGAAGGACAAGGAAAAAGACCAGGCCTGATCTGGCTCCGCCTTTCCCTGGCCCCGTTAAGAGGTTTCCATGTTCGATATCGGCTTCGCCGAACTGACCCTGATTTTCATCATCGGCCTGGTGGTACTCGGCCCGGAACGCCTGCCCAAGGTGGCCCGGACCCTGGGCCAATGGGTCGGTCGTGCCCGCTCCACCTTCAATCATCTGAAAAACGAACTGGAACGCGAAGCGGTAACCCAGGACATGCGCGAGCGCATGGAAAAGCAGATGCGGGAAATGGGCCTGGACGAAGACAGTATCCGCGAAGCCAGGGAAAGCCTGCTCAGCCCGGAGCAGATCGCCAAGGCACGCAGCCCCAGGGACAAACAGGCCGACCCTGGCGACGACCGCGAAAACCCCCAGGAACCCCCGCGCCATGAATGATGCCAGCAACGATTCCGGCCAGCCATTGATCGCTCATCTGCTGGAGCTTCGTAATCGGCTACTCAAGGCCATGGCCGCGATTTTCGTGGTGTTTCTGGGGCTGTTCTACTTTTCCCGGGAGCTGTACACCCTGGTGGCCAAGCCGCTGATGCAGGCCATGCCGGAAGGGACCAGCATGATCGCCACCGGCGTCGCCTCGCCGTTCCTGGCGCCCTTCAAACTGACCCTGTACCTGAGCATCTTCGTGGCCATGCCCTTTATTCTTCATCAGGCCTGGGCCTTTGTGGCTCCCGGCCTTTACCGGCATGAAAAGCGCCTGGCAGTGCCCCTGCTGGGCAGCAGCGTGCTGCTGTTCTATGCCGGCGCTGCCTTCGCCTATTTCGTGGTGTTCCCGCTGATGTTCCAGTTCTTTACTGCTATCGCCCCGGAAGGGGTGGCGGTGACCACGGACATCAGCAGCTATCTGGATTTTGTCCTGGCCCTGTTCCTGGCATTCGGGCTGGCCTTTGAACTACCCATCGCCATCGTGTTGCTGGTGAGCACCGGGGCAACGACGGTGGAAAAACTGGCCGCCGCCCGCGCCTATGTGGTGGTGGGATGTTTTGTGGTGGGCATGTTGCTGACTCCCCCCGACATCATCAGCCAGACCCTGCTGGCACTGCCCATGTGGTTCCTTTTCGAGATCGGCCTGTTGGCGGCCCGCCTGATTCGCCGGGAAAAACAGAAACAGCAAGACGCACCTGACGCCTGATATCCGCCCTGATCAAAAGCGGTAGCCATTATTGCCGGTTGCGGCAGGAGGCAACGGCAGGGGTGTCATATCGTCCATCACCTCATCACGGGCCGGAGGCTGGGGAGCCGGAGCGGCGCAGCCATTCCCTTCCAGGAAATCCACAATGCGCTGCTGCACCGCCGGATCCCGAGTGCTTTCGATATGCCCACCGCGCAACCGCTGAAACTGCTTGGGCTCATTCGCGGCGGCAAACAGTCTCTTACCGTGGGGATAGGGGATAACCGGATCGTCTTCGCTGTGCATGACCAACAAGGGGGTTGGCGCCAGCCCGGCAATCCGGGACTCCGGGTCCAGATCCGCGCCCGGCATGCCCGGCACCACCAGCCAGCGCAGCGGCCACAATAGCCAGCTACCCTTCATCACATCATCGGTAATCCCCCGATAACTGGCAAACGCCGCTTCCAGCACCACACAGTCTGCCGCGTTCTGATTTTTTTCATCCCCCAACACCGTGGCGGCCATGGCACCACCCAGGCTCTGACCAAACACGGTCAGCGGGCCTTGCGTCTGCCTGGCATTGCGCAACCAGTCCAATCCCAACTGCACATCGTCAAATACCGCCGGCAGTTTCGGCTTGCCCTCAGACAGGCCATAACCCCGGTAGTCGAGGAGAAAAACGTTATAGCCCTGTTCCGGCAACCATTGCACGCTGGCCAGGTGGGTACTGATGTTCTGGGCATTCCCATGAAGAAAATACACGGTGCCACGGACATGCCCCTCACCGGCGGCCGGCAACCACCAACCATGCAAGCGCAGCCCGCGCGGATGGATCAACACCACATCCTCGTAGCTGAGCCCCTGGTTTTCCGGATTCTGCACCCAGGGCTCCATGGGATAGAAGAACAGTTTGCTGCAGCCTGCCAGCGCCGTGGCCAGGCTGGCCAACAGAATCAGTCGAAGTACCATCGCCATTGTAATTTGAACTCGTAATCGCCATCCCCGCGCCAGCCTTCCCGGCTCAGCGATGCCCGCAACCCATGCTGACGGGCAAAAGCCCAGTGCACGGCGAACTCGGAAGTATGTCGATAGGTATCGTTGGTGAAGTAATGTCCCACACTGCCCAGTTGCCACTGCCAGCGTCCGCGCTGATAGAGCAGCCCCGCATCCAGACCAGCCCCGGGGGTGAGGAAGGTATCAAAGTCGCTATTATTTTCCATTCGCAGGCTGGTTAACAGGTAGGGCTGCCAGTTGCCCAAGGCCCAGCTGCCACCCGCGCCGCCCTGGACATAGCGCACCAGACGTCGGCGCCCTGCCCAGGCCCTCTCCAGTCCTCCCTCCACATACCAGCTCAACGGCTTGCTGAAGCGATTGCGGGGAGCCAGCGAGCGAATGCTTACCACATCCAGTTCTTCCAGGCGTGGATCACCGGACTCCGTGCTGCGCAGGGTCAATCCCAGCCCTTCAATCTGGGCCCCGCGTAGAAAACCGTAACCGTTGTCCAGCAGGTCGTGGTAGGTCAATCGGTAGCTCAGCTCGCCGAAATCCTGATTCGCCTCACGCTGACCACCGGCCAGAGCCAGCATCTGCGTGCCATGGCCCGCTTCCGGAGGTTCAGGGTTCACGGTTTCCGGCACATCCACCTTCGGCAACCGGTTCATTTCCGTGAGTAGCGTAAAGGAATCCCGGGCAGCTTGCGGCTTCCTGACGCCTTTCCGGTTGACCAGTCGCAGATAGCGATAGGCGGTGGTCACCATCAGCGCCTGCTGCCGGGGCTCGGCCTGTTGAAATGCTTCCGATTCCAGCAGCCCCGGGTCATCCGCAAGAGCGCGGGCCAGCCGCTGCTGCTGTGCCGTCATCTGGCGACGCAGGTTATCCAGCTCAACCGCCTTGGAGGGCCGGTAATGACGCTCACTGATCAAGCCCCGATCATCCAGGGCGCGGACCGTATTCACTGGCACTTCGGCAAAACGCAGTTCCGTGAGCAGCTGCGACCCCGGCCTCGCGACTTCCACCAGTTCCAGCAGACGGAAAGAGCAGTTTTCATCGAAAAAATAATAATCAAAATTGATGTCTTTCAGTTCCCACAGGTGCTCTATCAGCCAGTCAATTTCCTGCTGATCCAGATCCAGGGTGTACTCCCACATATCGCGATTTTCCATGTGGGAATATTCCTGAATTTTTTGCACATAAGGGACCAGGGCAAAGCGGCCAGGATAGCCGCCGGCTAACCCGCGATAAATATAGAAAAAGGAATTATCGGCCTCCGTGGATACGGCTCCGAAATTCACTGCCCAGGACAACCAAACCGCACTGTCTTTACCCTGATCCAGGCGCAGTAGTGTATGGCCGAACATGGACGACGGGCTGTTCAGATAGGCCGCAGGAAACACCAGAACTGCCCGGCTGGCGTGTACTGCAGAGCGCCACCGGGAATACTCCTCACAGTGGGCAAAAGGCGCATCCTCCTGCCAATCCAAATGTCCGGCAAGAAAACGGTAACGGGCGGGGTAACGGCATCGCTCAGGGGCTTTGGCAGGCTCTAACGCAGCCAACGTTGCGCGCAGCTCTGCAAGCACATCATCCTTGCCATTTTTCGCCAGAAAATAATTATCATCATCGATATAACTGCGACCCCGATCGCGCAGCGTAGCACCGGGATTCACATGCATGAGCGCCTGCCACCGTGGCGACGCAGCAAGATCCGCCAGGGAGAGAGAGGAGTTCGCGGCCAACGCCGGGGCAATCCAGCACAGCAGCACACAAAGGAGTCCAGTGCGCATCCGGTATTATCCGTGATTCGGGCGGGAAAATTCCAACCTGGGTCTGTGATTCCAGATCGGACAAACAAAGCCCCGCCGTTGGGCGGGGCTCGTCAATAAACGCAGTTTATCGTTTAGGCCAGGTACTTGGACAGGCTCTCGTCCTGCTTCATTACCTCGGTGATGTTGGCCATGACTTCCTCGGCGGTTACATCCTGGTGCGGGAAAATAACAGCGAAGTTTTCATGCATGGCAGCATTGAAACGGGCACGATCGTCGGCCTGGATCCCCATGGATACGGACAATGCGGTCAGGGCTTCGCCTTCACCGGTGGCCATATCCTGAGCCACTTCTTCCATCACACCGGTCATGCCGAGCAGGCTCTGGCCGCTGTAGGTCAGGGAACCGTTGGTATCACAGCCGTTGGTACCGGTGGTCATACCGAACGTTGCGTTGCCGGAGGTGCCGTTCACAATAGTCGCCAGCAGGTGCATGGGCAAACCGGAATTGCCTTCGAACAGCATGTTACCCCAGCCACAACCGGGACCACCCGGAGCTACAGCCATGGCAGAAGTTGAAGCGCCGAGCAGAGTGGCAGCAATAAGCGTCTTTTTCATTCTGAGATACCTCCAAGTTTTTATATATCATCCCTGGGGATACTTCACAGCACCAGGCTGTATTTAGCAACCCTGTCGCAGCGATGCTGCTCAGTGCTCTCCCCGTCACCCGCAAAACAGGCAACTGACTTCATCATAAACAAGGCGAGGACCTTTGCAATACAATTGCAAAACTACGGTCATGAGCTCAAAAGAAATGTGACAGGGCCATCATTGACAAGATGTACTTGCATATCGGCACCAAACACACCATTGGCCACTGGAATATTCTTTTCCCGTAATTCCCGCAAATAACAATCGTATAGCTGCCTTCCCTGCTCCGGCAGGGCCGCCTTGCTGAAACTGGGCCGACGGCCCTTTCGGGTATCCGCCGCCAAGGTGAATTGGGATATGGCAAGAATTTCTCCATCAATATCGCGCACGTCCAGGTTCATCTTGTCATCGCTGTCGGCGAACACCCGGTAACCCACTGTCCTTTCCGCCATTCGCGCCACCGTCGCCTCATCGTCACCGGCCTCGATCCCAACCAGCAGCAACAGACCCTGGCCGATACGCCCCACACACTCGCCGGATACCGTCACCGAGGCTTCGCTGACACGCTGCAACAACACTTTCAATCGTCGATCCTCCTCTCCAGTCTTTTCACTGCCTCGACCAATGCATTGGCAATCAACGGGTCAGAGGATGAATGACTTCCCCCTGCCACCCAATGCAACTGACTGCCCGGCAATACCCGGTGTAGCTCAAGTGCCTGGTCCGCCGGGCAGACGAAATCCCGGGTGCCGTGAACAATCTCTACCGGCAGCCCCATCCCTGCGCATGCCTCCAGCAAGGGAGCGGCAAGAAAACCATCATGAAGAAAATAATGGGTTTCCTGCATAGCCATACACAGCTCGTCATCGCTGGCTTCTCCAGGGGGCGACACCGGCGTTAATGCCAGCACGGATTCCCAGTTACACCAGTTACGGGCATGGTAGCGGGCGCGCTTGCCCTGCAAGCCCTGATGATAGCGCTGCAGCAGGTCCCCCTCCCCCGGCGGCGCCTGCTCCTCAAATGCTGCCCATGCCTCGGGAAAGAGCCGCGCAGCCCCGAGAGGCGTATAAAGCCAATCGCGATCCTGTTGTCGACAGAGAAAGACGCCCCGCAACACCATACCGGCGACCCGCTGGGGATACGCCGCCAGGTACGCCAGGGCCAGAGTGACGCCCCAGGAGCCAGCGAAGACTCGCCAACGCGTTATCCTCAGCGTCTCCCTCAGACTCTCCAGGTCTGCAACCAGATGGGTGGTGGTATTGTCCTGAATCGACGCAAAGGGTCGGCTTTGACCACTGCCTCGCTGATCAAAGAGAATAATGCGGTACCGTCGGGGATCGAAAAACCGGCGCATGAAGGGGGAGCAACCACCGCCGGGGCCGCCATGCAGAACAACCACAGGCACGCCGTCCGGATTACCGCTTTCTTCCACGTAAAGCTGGTGCCCCTGACCCACTGATACCAGAGACTGCCGATAACTGTCCGGCAAGGGAAATAACGCCATGAGAGCTGCACTTATCTGCAGAAAGACCTCAGCATACCTACTGGTGATTACCCTGCAACTGTTGCTGGCAGGCTGCAGCAAAACCCCACCGGAGCAGGCCATCCTGGACGCCCTGGAGAATCTTGAGGCGGCTATCGAGGCTGGCGATACCGGATCGGTGATGGACGCACTCACCGATCCCGCAGAGATTCAGCGTGGCGGCCACACCCTGCAACGGAACGAGGTGCGGCGCCTACTGATGGGCACCTTCCTCCGCTACCCGCAACGCCAACTTGCACTCACCCAGATCAACATCGAGCTGGACCCTGTTACCCAACGCCACGCCCGCGTCACCTTCACCGCCTTCGCCTGGGGCGGACAGAACGTCATGCCCGAGAACGTGGATAGCTATCGGGTGGTGAGCGACTGGCGCGAGGACGGGGAGTGGAAAATTGAGGCGCTGACAGCGAATGGGCTTAGGGAGTGAACAGTTCGCGATTTCGCGCTCGTTATTTCCCAACGCAAGAGGCCGCGCCCAGAGTATGGGTGCGGCCTCTTTCGTTACAGAACCTGAAGTCCAGTCCCGCGAACTGTTAATTATTCACTATTAACTGTTAACTGCTTTATCAATCCTCATCGCCACCAGCCAACTCTCCCTCCATATCCAGCTCCTTGATCTTGCGGGTGAGGGTATTGCGCCCCCAGCCGAGCAAAGCGGCGGCATCGCGCTTACGGCCGCCGGTGTGCTGCAGGGCCACTTCGATCATGGTGCGCTCGAACCCCGGAACCGCCTGTTCAAGGATGCTGCGCTCACCCTGGGACAGGGCCCGGTCGGCCCAGTTGCGCAGGGACTTGAGCCAGTCGCCAGTCACGTCGGCGCCCTTGGCGGCACCGGCCTCTTTCAGTTCCGGCGGCAGATCATCCACCAGCACCTCTCGACCGGATGCCATCACCGTCAGCCAGCGACAGGTATTTTCCAGTTGCCGCACGTTACCCGGCCAACCCTGGGCGGCCAGGTATTTTTCAGTGTCCTTGTGCAGCACCTTGGGCTCCACGCCCAGCTCATTGCCCGCCCGCTGCAGGAAGTAGTTGGCCAGGCGGGGGATATCTTCACGGCGCTCAGCCAGCCGGGGAATATGGATACGGATAACATTGAGGCGGTGGAACAGATCCTCACGGAAGTCCCCATCCTTGACCAGCCGCTCCAGATCCTGGTGAGTGGCTGCAATAATGCGAACATCCACATGGATCGGAGTGGTACCACCAACGCGATAAAACTCGCTCTCCTGCAATACCCGCAACAGGCGAGTCTGCGCTTCCAGCGGCATGTCACCGATTTCATCAAGGAACAGGGTGCCACCGTTAGCCTGCTCAAAACGCCCCACACGCTGGTTATTGGCACCGGTAAAGGCCCCCTTTTCGTGACCAAACAGCTCGGATTCGATCAGGTCCTTGGGGATAGCCGCCATGTTCAGTGCCACAAAATTCTTTTCACGACGCATGGAGTGACTGTGCAGGGCCCGGGCAACCAGCTCCTTACCGGTACCGGACTGGCCGTTGATCAATACCGTGACGTTGGAATGGCTGAGTCGGCCAATGGCGCGGAACACCTCCTGCATGGCCGGCGCTTCGCCGATAATTTCGGTGGACTCTTCCTCCACGGCGGCCGGCTGCTCACCGCGGGATTCTTCACGATGCTTGATGGCACGCCGCACCAGAGCCACCGCCTCGTCCACATCAAACGGCTTGGGCAAATACTCAAAGGCTCCTCCCTGATAGGAGGCCACCGCGGAATCCAGATCAGAGTGGGCGGTCATGATGATCACCGGCAGATCCGGGTTCTTGCGCTGTAGAATCTTGAGCATCCGCAGGCCGTCGGTGCCCGGCATGCGCACATCACTGATCAGCACTTCCGGCTCCTGCCCACCCTCCTCCAGGGTGTTCAGCGCCTCATCGCCATCCTCGAAACAGGTTACTGCGTAACCCTCCTGGCTCAATGCCTTTTCCAGCACCCAGCGAATGGACCGGTCATCGTCGACTACCCATACCGTTACGCTCATAACCGGCCACTCCCTGGTGTTTTACTGTTGTCGTTGTTCACGGCTGCAAAGGCGCTCATGACTGTTCGCTCTCCGTTATTTCCGGCTGCTCCATTGGCAGCAAAATACTGAACACGGTGTTACCCGGTGCGCTCTCGCACTCAATCAACCCCTGATGCTGACTGATAATGGACTGGGCAATGGACAAACCCAGCCCGGTACCACTGGCCCGGCCGCTGACCATGGGATAAAACAGGGTCTCCTGCACATCCGGGGCAATACCCGGGCCGTTGTCGATAATATCTACCCGCAGCACCAGACGGTGGCGCAACGAGCCAATGGTGAACTGGCGCAATACCCGCGTGCGCATGATGATGCGGGCATCTTCTGTATGCGATTCCAGCAAGGCCTGGGTGGCGTTGCGGATAATATTGAGCAATACCTGAATCATCTGATCCCGGTCGGCAATCACATCCGGCAGGCTGATATCGTAATCCCGCCAGATCGCGACCCCCTGGGGGTGCTCCGCCAGCAACAGCTGACGAACATGCTCCAGGCATTCATGCACATTCACCGGCTTGAACTCCGGCGGCTTGCGCGGACCAAGCATACGATCTGCCACCGTGCGCAACCGGTCTGCCTCATCGATGATGACTTTGGTGTACTCGGTCAGCTCCGGGTCCGGCAGAGCGCGCTCCAGCAACTGAGCCGCCCCGCGGATACCCCCCAGAGGGTTCTTGATCTCGTGGGCCACCCCTCGCACCAGCGCCCGGGTCGCCTGATGCGCATGGATCAACGCTTCTTCCCGGGTGATGCGCAACAGCCGATCCAGCGGCTGCATTTCCATCAGCAGGCTCAGGGCCTGCCCGGGTTCATTAATCGGACTGACGGAATAATCCACAGTAATTTCATAACCCGGCGCCACCGCCAGACGAGCCTCCCGCCGCGTGAAGGGATGCTCATCCTGGATGCACTGGCGCAGGGCATCACGGGCTTCTTCGTCATCAAAAAAATAATCCGGCAGCGGCTGCCCCATGGCACGGCTGGCGCTGGTGGCAAGCAGCATCTCTGCCGCCGGATTCAGATAGCGGACCTGCAGCTTGTGATCCAGCATGACCACCGCAGTGCGCAGGTGATCCAGTAAACGTTTGTGCAAGGTGACACCACCCATCAACTGTTGGCCCATAACAGGGCATAAGCAATTATCAGGCCACTTGCCAAAGCCCTTTGTCAGGGCCGCCTATGGGCATGATGACCAAACACTATGCAAGCGATGGAATGAGTGTAGAGCTTTCCCGGGCAGGATTGCACCAAATTGGTGCTTTAAGGGCGAGCCGAATAGGGGCGAAGAGGCTGTACCGGGCGCTGTGATGTACCCGGTCGAATTTGCACAGCCCCATCATTTGAAGAGCCTTGTTGCTGTCGCTTGATATCTCCCACCGTTGTTCTGTGGATATAAAACTCAACCACATCAGACTCAATCAGAATTTTATCTTCCGCACTTTTGATACGAGCCTGAATTTGATGCGCTCCACGGTCCGGCTGAACCAGAGATGTTCCTTCAATAACCTTGCCATTGTCCGTCAACTCCAGCCGATCGCCCGGTTGCAACTGCGGATCAATGGCCACCTCTATAGGGATAGGCTCAACAGGATTACGGATTGTTGCACCTTGCGCCGGACTGGAGATCGAAAGACCCGAATACTCCTGACGAGTAGGCACCGGCGAGGTTTTCTCCTGAACTTCAGCACCAATCTCAGGCCGCTCTTTACGAGCCCCCTGTACCGTATTTACATTCTGGATGTTTACTGGCTCAGCCCCAGAAGACATTGGCTTGTCCGTGAACTGCACCGAACCATCCGGCATTACCTGTTTGTAGATACCTGACCGGGTTTGCGGCGCAACCTCCTGGTCAATACCGTCTTTGTCCGCCTGCAGGACAGTCGCCATCGAAAGAACCACTATTGCCGTTATCCACCTGAGCATCTTGATATCTCCCGTTTCTTCCGATTCTGAACAGCTGTCAGACAGATGAAAAGGGCAAAATGCACAAAACCTCATACCTCTCACAGTGTTTTTAAAGACAAAAAAAGCCCCCGACTAGCGGGGGCCTTCTTTCTGCAGATTTCCCGAAGGAGATTAGCAGGAGTAGTACATGTCGAACTCGACCGGGTGCGGAGTCATGTTGAGACGCTCGATCTCACCACGCTTCAGGCTGATGTAGCCTTCCAGCATATCCTTGGAGAACACGTCGCCTTCGGTCAGGAAGTCCATGTCGGCTTCCAGGCAATCCAGCGCCATGGTCAGGGTATGGGCCACGGTCGGGATGTCCTTGGCTTCTTCAGCCGGCAGATCATAGAGATCCTTGTCCATGGCATCGCCCGGGTGCAGCTTGTTCTTGATACCGTCCAGACCTGCCATCAACAGGGCCGCGAAGCACAGGTACGGGTTGGCAGACGGATCCGGGAAGCGCGCCTCGATACGACGGGCCTTGGCGTTGCTCACGAACGGAATACGGATGGAAGCAGAACGGTTA
>NZ_LWEJ01000226.1:0-665 GCF_001635525.1 Alcanivorax sp. HI0007 | reverse complement strand
CGCCCGGGCCGGCTCACCGAGGAACCGCCCCTGGAGAAAGTGGAAATTGCCGAGAAGTTGAAGAGTTTTGGTGATATCTCCCGCGAAGATGTCGCTAAAGTGCTCTCGGAAACCACCCGCCGTGCGTTGCACAACAAGGAATTCGACGTTATTGCCGGCCCAACCCTGATCCCGGAAGCCCTTGAGGCTCTTTGAATCACGATAAGCGTCACCGGCCACTCCCAACCCACCGCAGCCCCCTCCCGTTGGAGCTTTGCTCGCAAAGCGAAGGCGTTAGATCTGGCACGGAGCCCGCCTCCAGCCCTTCGCCTTGCGAGCAAGGCTCCAACGCCAGGCCTGAAGCCTCCCCACCCGTTGGAGCTTTGCTCGCAAAGCGAAGGCGGTAGATCTGGCACGGAGCCCACTTCCAGCCCTTCGCCTTGCGAGCAAGGCTCCAACGCCAGCCCCGAAGCCTCCCCACCCGTTGAAGCTTTGCTCGCAAAGCGAAGGCGTTAGATCTGGCACGGAGCCCGCCTCCAGCCCTTCGCCTTGCGNGCAAGGCTCNAACGCCAGNCCNGAAGCCTCCCCNCCCGTTGGAGCTTTGCTCGCAAAGCGAANGCCCCGAAATCGTGCACATAATGCACTGTGACGCATAAAAGGGCAGGCGCTGTTCACAGAATCCAATT
>NZ_LWEJ01000225.1:0-465 GCF_001635525.1 Alcanivorax sp. HI0007 | reverse complement strand
GATGGCGCCATCGATGATGGGGTGCACCACGTGGATACCTTCCGGTCCCAGTTCCCGGGCCATGCTTTGCGCCAACGCACGCAGGGCAAACTTGGCACCGGCGAAGGCAGAGAACCCCTTGCCGCCCCGCACGGAGGCGGTGGCGCCGGTGAAGATGATGGTGCCCTTGTGGCGCGGCACCATCACACGGGCAGCTTCGCGACCGGCCAGGAAGCCGGCGAAGGCCCCCATTTCCCAGACCTTGCGATAGACCCGGGCGGTGGTTTCGCGGATGGGAAAGAACACGTTGGCGCCGATGTTGAACACCACCACTTCCACCGGCCCCACTTCATTTTCGATGGTGTCGAACAGCGCGATCATCTGGTCTTCATCGCGGGCGTCGCAGCCGAACGGACGGGCCTTGCCGCCGGCCTGTTCGATCTCCTGCACCAGGGGCGCCAGGGCTTCTTCAGTACGGCGGGTGAC
>NZ_LWEJ01000224.1:0-524 GCF_001635525.1 Alcanivorax sp. HI0007 | reverse complement strand
GGTTCATGCCAGGAATCAGGAAGGCATCCACGATCCAGCCGATCAGTAACAGCCCGGCGGTCAACATCCACAGCAGGCCGGTGAGCTGGCGGCCATAGTAAAACCGGTGGTAACCGAAGATCCCGCCGAAAAACCACAGCAGATAGCCGATGGGTGTCAGGTGCGTTTCTTTTTGTTGTTGCATGGGTTTCCCCCTCCATTGGTAAAGTAAAAAAGCGTCCCTGCTATCGCGGGCAGGGCCCATCAGTCCGTAACGGGCTTCCCCGCGCAACTATTAACTATTCACTGTTAATTATTAACTGTCTTTACTCCGTGTCCTCAATGCTCAATCCCCGCGTGGCCACATCCAGGCTGGAGGCGTCGGTCTCGTTGCCCAGTTTGATCATCAGGCGCAGATCGTTGGGCGAATCCGCGTGGAGCATGGCGTCTTCGTAGGTGATTTCGCCAGCGGAGTAGAGGTCGTAAAGTGCCTGGTCGAAGGTCTGCATGCCCTGTTCCCGGGACTTGCTCATCAGCTGCTTGAG
>NZ_LWEJ01000223.1:0-454 GCF_001635525.1 Alcanivorax sp. HI0007 | reverse complement strand
CCACCATGGTGAAATTCGAAGGCTCTTTCACCCAGGACGTGTCCAAGGCGGAAGGCCGCCAACGGCTCACCGATATCGTCAAACAGGTAAAAGAAAGCAACCGCAGGACCGTTGTAGGTTTCGTCGAATCCGCCGCCCAGATGCAGGCCCTGTGGAGCCTGGGTGGAGTGGATTACCTGCAGGGCTACTATCTGCAGGCACCGATGGATTCGTTGCAAATTCCGGAGTCGGCGTAGAAAGGCAATTAATAGTTAATAATGAATAATTAATAGTTGCGCGAAACAGCTTTGCCTTGTCTTTAAACATAAGAGGCCGCGCCCAAGCTATGGGCGCGGCCTCTTGCGTTTCAGGAAAGACAGACCAAAACCGCGAATTATTAATTATTCATTATTAACTATTAATTGCTCTTAAGCAGCTCCGCCTGGTCCTTGTCCCTGACCCCGATCAGATAGAG
>NZ_LWEJ01000222.1:0-415 GCF_001635525.1 Alcanivorax sp. HI0007 | reverse complement strand
TGAATACCCTGTGGTGGGATGGCGAGCAGCTCCATGGCGATAACACCGATGGGGCCGGCATGGTCAAGGATATCCGCGACAATCTGGGCTGGGGCATCCATGGAAAGCGGGTGCTGGTGCTGGGTGCGGGGGGTGCGGTGCGCGGCGTGATGGGTCCCCTGCTGGCGGAAGCGCCGACGCTGGTGCGCATTGCCAACCGCACGGAAGAGAAGGCGGCGATCCTGGCCCGAGGTTTTATGGATGGAAAGAATCCCCCGGTGCTGGGTAGCGGACTGGATACCCTCACCGGTCAGTTCGATCTGGTCATCAATGCCATTTCTGCCGGCCTCCATGGTGACATGCCGGCGCTTCCCGAGGGATTGCTGGCGGATGATGCCGTGGCCTATGACATGGTGTACGGCAGCGAGCCGACACC
>NZ_LWEJ01000221.1:0-504 GCF_001635525.1 Alcanivorax sp. HI0007 | reverse complement strand
GGGCGTATAGTCGTGGCGTCAGGCGTTTCAACCGCCAGGCAAGCCGGCCGTCAATTTGTGGCAGCATGTAAAGCTCACCTCGATCAAGGGCACTGAGGGTCTGTCGGGCCACCTGGTCGGCGTTGGTGAGGGCATAGCGGGTCATCGCTGAACGGGCAAAGTCACGGCGACGTTCAGGCAGGCGCCCATTCTCGACGATATTGGTCGGGACCACGGTTGGGCACAGGGCCGTGATTTTTACGCCGGTTCCGGTCAGTTCAGCAGACAGCGTTTCGGACAGGGCCAGTACCCCTGCCTTGGTGACGTTGTAGGCGGCCATTTCCGGGGCGGACCCGAATGCGGCAGCAGAGGCCACATTGATGATGCCTCCATAGCCCAGATCGCGAAGCTGAGGGGCAAAATAATGGCAGCCGTGAATAACTCCCCATAGATTGACGTTCATGCACCAGTGCCAATCTTCAAGTGACACCTCGCCGATTGGGCCACCGAGGCCGACGCCGGCGT
>NZ_LWEJ01000220.1:0-359 GCF_001635525.1 Alcanivorax sp. HI0007 | reverse complement strand
GTCATTCTTAACCGCGAACTCGATATACGGCCTGTCCAGTGTAAAGGGGCTTACAGGATCGCCGATATCCGTGCCGTTTCTTCCCATCAGGCTCAGGTAATCAATATCAATATCACAACCTGCGTGACCGGAAAGATGATCGTTAATGCCGCCACAGCCGAGCTGTTATTTTGAAACGTTAAGATTTAACTGAAGCTCTCCGTCCAGACCAATTCGATAGAATTCAAAGGGTGTGGAATAGGGGTTGGGATTCGACAATGCGCTGCCTGATATTTTGTCGGAAACGATCAGTCCCTGACCCGTAACAGCTCTCATCTGATCCTCATCAAGAGGACTCATACCTCCAGCATTGAACGCGT
>NZ_LWEJ01000219.1:0-36028 GCF_001635525.1 Alcanivorax sp. HI0007 | reverse complement strand
CGCGAAACTATTAATTATTAATTATTAATTATTAATTATTAATTATTAATTATTAACTATTAACTGCCCTCAAGTGAGCTGCAACGCCCCCGTCCCTTCCGGGCCTTCTTCATTCCAGCGACACAGCAATTCTGCCAACCCCTGGGCCTGAACCTTGAGGGCCGCCAGTTCTTCCCGGCTGCCTTTCTCGCCGTGAAACACCGGGAGTTTGCGCATGGACTGGACCAGCTCGTGATCCGGAGACTGCATTCTTTTGACTTCCAGCGTCCAACGGATGTGATGAACGATCATGTGGAAAAAGGCCAGCCGCGTCGCCAGTGAATAAGGACCGTCATCCTCGTTGAACTGATTGAAGTCCAGGCTTGCCAGCACGGCTTCGCGGGCATTCTCCGCCACCTTGATAGTGGCGCTGCGCGGCGTGCCCAGCAGCATGGAAAGGGTGCCGAAGACTTCACCGGGAGAAACATAATAAAGTGGCGTGTCGCCGGCATGCCCCGAGAGCACTTCCAGTTGCCCCCGCAACAGGAAATACAAGGTGGAATCCACATCCCCGGCACGAATCACCGTGTCACCGGAACCTGCCACCCACAGGCGCGTATTGCGCTCCAGATGCGCGAATTCATGCTGGTCGTCACGGGCAATTTCATTGAAAAACGGGACACCGGATAACAGTTGCCGAGTCCGTTGTTGGCCGAAATCATTATTATTGGCCTGCTCCATCTACTATCCCCAGGTCTGATGGAATTATTATCGGAGACTCCGGCTGCAGGGCGAATCCGGAAGGACACGAACCGCTCAGAAGCTCCCTTCAATATGCTAGTGCCAGCGCTCCCACAGGGCAACGATATCCTCCCTCAACGGTCGAAAAACCGGCCCGGACAACTGTTCAAATAGCACTGTTCATATTATCAGTACCTGTGCTAGCATCGGTTTTGTAGCACCGGCTGTCAGCCTCGACTGACAGCCTGGTCAGCCAGAAGCGCTATTGGCGCCCGGGCATGGAACCGAAATCCTGCGGGAAACATGGAGAAGGTTATGAGCAGCAAACTCACCGATCGCCAGCAACAGGTACTGGATTGTATCCGCGAATGTATCGCCGATACCGGTATGGCTCCGACGCGTGCGGAAATTGCCGACATCATGGGCTTTCAGTCCAAAAATGCCGCCTCTGACCACCTGAGAGCACTGGAACGCAAGGGCTTTATCAAACTCCACAGCGACCGCTCCCGCGGGATTCAGCTACTCGATAATGCGTTCTGGTCGGAAGAAGAACTGCCGGTGGTGGGCAAGGTCGCTGCCGGCGTTCCCATCGAGGCAATCGAGAACGTGGAGCGCACGGTTCCCGTCCCCCAGGGGCTGTTCAAACAACGGCCAACCTACCTGTTGAAGGTACAGGGCGACAGCATGATCGAGGCCGGCATTTTCGATGGCGACCTGATTGCCGTACGTAAATCCAACGTGGCCCGCTCCGGCGAAATCGTGGTAGCCCGCATTGACGAAGAAGTCACAGTGAAGACCCTAAAGTTGAATAAATCCAGCGCTACCCTGCTACCGGCCAATGAGGCGTATGAGCCCATCAAGGTGCCGGCGGATCAGTTGATCATCGAGGGTATTTTTGTGGGGCTAATCCGTGATCCGAATTCTTACTAGTGCCGTTCTGCTATTGATGAGTGCCGTCGCCATGTCCGATACGAATCTTCTCGCCCCTTGCCCGGATTCGCCCAACTGCGTGTCCAGCCTGGCAACCGATGAGGACCGCCGGGTCGCTCCGCTGAAGGTCGCACAAACCCGCCAGGCAAGCATGGCCCGCCTGCAGGCACTGTTACGCCAGTTACCCCGGGTTGAATTCGACGTGGTCGGTCAGTCCCGCATTCAGGCCCGCTTCTCCAGTCGCCTGCTTCGCTTTGTGGATGATGTGACTTTTTATGTCCGCGAAGATGGCATGGTAGAAGTACGGTCCGCATCCCGGGTGGGTTACTGGGATTTAGGTGCCAACCGTCGTCGGGTAGAATCCCTGCGCGAACAACTGGCGGAGCAGGCCCCTGATGACAGCACCTCACAACACTACCCTCAACACGGCTCCCGTTCATTGGGCTGATATCGGCGTCAACCTGACCGACAAGCAATTCCAGGGCGATCGCGACCAGGTACTGGCACGCGCCCGCTCCGCCGGGGTGACCTGGCAATTGCTCACCGGTACCAATGTGGAAGAATCCCGCCAGGCCATAGCCCTGGCAAGCCAACACGACGATTTGTTTGCCACTGCCGGCCTGCACCCCCATAGCGCCCGCTTCTACTCGCCGGCGCTGGAAAATGAACTGCGTGAACTACTGGGACAGCAGAGCGTAAAAGCCGCCGGCGAGATGGGGCTGGACTTCAATCGAGACTTTTCCCCACGTTCCGACCAGGAGCACGCCTTCGAGGCCCAGCTGGCAGTGGCTGTGGAGCATAAGCTACCGGTATTTCTCCATGAACGTGATGCCCATGAACGCTTCGCGCCCATCCTGAAAGCCTATCGGGATCACCTTGTGGGTGCCGTGCTGCATTGCTTTACCGGTTCCCGCGAGGCACTTTTCGATTATCTGGACCTGGATTGCCATATCGGCATTACCGGCTGGATTTGTGATGAACGCCGCGGGAAACCACTGGCAGAGCTGGTGCACAATATTCCGGATAACCGACTGTTGCTGGAAACCGATGCCCCCTATCTGCTGCCGCGGGACCTACCGGAACCGCCCCCGAAGAAGCGGCGCAATGAACCTTCATTGCTTCCCTGGATCGGTAAACGGGTGGCGAGTTTGCGGGGGCAAGATGTGGCCCGGGTGGCGGGCATGACGAGTGAAAACGCGCGAGCGCTGTTCAGATAAGCGAAACCAGACCCCGTTGGAGCTTTGCTCGCAAAGCGAAACTTCCCGAGGGAGGGAGCGGCACCAAGCCTTCCCCTTGCAAGCAAGGCACCAACCGATCAGGTCTGGCTTCGCCAGTGAAAGCGTACCCGCAGGGGCGGTATCACCTCGCCTTCCGGCTGCCCGACCATTTCCGCATGGGCGGAATGATGGAGCAAATGCGCCGTGCTGGTGACCAGGGTCTGGAGCTGGTTATTGGCGTGCTCAGGACCATTAAAGCGCATGATCTTGCCACTGTCGTCGGCCACCCAGTACCAGGTTTCACCGAAACGCACCTTGACGGTACAGACGGACAAGCAGGCTGAGAAGATCTCAACCTCATCGGCTTTACGCTTGTGCAGTTTCTTCGGGCTGATGGTTTCCATGTGAGCAATAATGGCTCCACGGCTGTGAAGCCCGCATCAATCACTCAACCTGCCAGAAATTGCTGCACATCCAGCAGACCAAAAGGCCAACCCAGCTCCCGTCCCTCCTTCATCAACACGGGAATACGTTCACCGTATCGCGCCAGCAACTCATCATCCTCAGCCACATCAACCAGCGTCAGCGTGATATCCGGTGCCACCGTGGACACCAGCTCCCGGGCCTGCTCACAAAGATGGCAGCCCACCGTGGTGTAAAGCACTACACTCATCAGTCCTCCACATGCCGAATGGCATAGCAGACATGAATCCTGTCATTCCGGCGGAAGTCCTCCGGGATGCTCCAGCGGGTAATATCGTCTACCTGATACCACTTGCTGATACTCGGGTCGAGTTCAAACCGCCGATAATTGCAGGAAAAATACAACACCCCGCCCGGCTCCAGCCGGCGCATGATCTTGCGGATCAGCTCACCGTGATGCTCTTCCACCACGAAGTCGCTGCGTGACTTGTTGTTGGAAAAGGTCGGCGGATCACAGAACACCAGATCAAACTGTTCCTGACATTCGTCCAGCCACCGCATGGTGTCGGCTCGCACCAGCTCATGCTGGTCAGTGGAGAAACCGTTGGCCGCCAGATTGCAGGCTGCCCACTCCAGATAACGTTTTGAGGCATCCACCGTGACGGTGCGTTTGGCGCCTCCCACCGCGGCGTGCACAGTCGCCGAGCCGGTGTAGGCAAACAGATTGAGAAAGCGCTTACCGCTGGCTTCCTCGGCAATCTTCAGTCGTGTCGGTCGATGGTCAAGGAACAGACCCGTATCCAGATAGTCCTGCAGGTTGATCAACAGTTGTGCCTGCCCTTCGCGCACCAGCCGGTAACGGCCCTGGCCATCCAGTTTCTGATATTGCTGGTTGCCTTTCTGGCGCTCCCGGGTGCGCAGATGCACCTGCTCACGGTGCACACCCAGGGCGGCGCGGACTGCGGTTACCGCCAGATCCCGGCGTTGCTTGGCCTTTTCCGGGTCCACGGTTTTCGGCGCTTTGAATTCCTGAACCAGTACCTGGTCACCATAGATATCCACCGCCACATTGAACTCCGGTAAGTCCCGGTCGTAGAGGCGATAACACTGGATATCCTCGCGCTCCAGCCAGCGGCGCAGATGTTTGCCATTCTTGCGAAGACGGTTTACCAGGGGCTGCGCCCCTTCCGGTACGTCAAAGGCGGATGACTCAGCAATGGTCACCACCTCCACCGGCGCCGGCTGGCGAGAGTGATACAGACGGATGAAATTATTGAACGGTCCGTTCTTCAGTCGCCACTGGCCCTGCAGATCCATGCCGGAGCGGTCCATGACTTCCGCATCGGCTCCCAGCAACACCGCCTGCCAGTTCGGCGCCAGCCTGGCCAGCAATCGTCCCAGCGCGAAATGCAGCCAGCCGGCCTGCTGCTGTTCATCCAGGCGCTCGCCCCAGGGCGGGTTGGCCACCAGCAGCCCTTGATCGGCAAAATCCCGGGGACGCAGGGCCCCCAGTTCACGGCGCTCGAAGTGAATCGCCTGACGAACCCCTGCCCGCTCCGCATTCTGCTGGGCCAGCTGGATAGCGCGGCCATCCACATCGAAACCCTTCAGGGACATTTCGGGAAGCGGCTGACGGACGCTATCGGCCGCCTCCGCCATTGCCTCCTGCCAGAGCTGACGACGGCAACCCCGCCACTGCTGAAAACCGTACTGTTTGCGCTGGGCGCCGGCAGCCCAGCCAGCGGCGATTTGCGCCGCTTCGATGAGCAGGGTGCCGGAACCACAGAAAGGATCCATCAGGGCCGCCGGATGACTGCCATGACGCCAGCCTGACGCCCACAGCATGGCCGCGGCCAGGGTTTCCCGTAGCGGCGCCCGCCCGCCGGCCAGCCGGTAACCGCGGCGGTGCAAGGGATCGCCAGCCAGATCCAGCCACAGATGTGCCTGGTAAGGGTCCAGCCGGGCACGGATACAGCAACTGCCCCGGGCATCCCGGGAAATGGTGAACTGTGGCGGTAACGCCTGAATAAAGCGCTTGGTACTGATTCGGTTATCCCCACGCACTCCCACCCCGTGTTCCAGGTGGATATGCAGTGGCGCATCATTGCCCACCAGCGCCAGCCAGTCCTGGCTGGCAGCCAGCTTTTCCGGGGCAATATCGGGAGAGACCCCCAGGGTTCCCAGGGACAACAACACCCGCTCGGCAAGCCGTGACCACAGGCAGACCCGCAGGGCATCCGCAGTCCCGCCGCTAAACGCCACATGGGCGCGACCGGTTTCTGTTACCGATATCCCCAGTGACGACAGTTCATCGGCCAGCAACTCGGCAATGCCGGGCATGCTGGTGGCCACAAATTCCATTACTGATACCTCGTAAGTGACTGTTTTATGCGCAACGAAAAAATTAACGTTATATCTTTCAATGCGTTACACAAACTGTCATCAAGCTGCCCTTTATACGTCATATGCTTAACAAGCACGAACCATATTGCTACATGATATTCGACACCACCCCAACGGTTTCCCATACTGAATTGGTCGACCCCGATAACTGGCCTTGTTCTCTGCCAGGGGTCATTGTCAATACCGCTATCTGTGAAAGGGAAAGCGTCTATGAAGCGACAAAAACGAAACAAAGACGACCGCGCCTACAGCCGGGGATACAACGCCGGCCTGGATGGAAAATCTCGTGAGGAATGCCCGTTTGGCACCCTCAGTGCACGTACTAACTGGATGGGCGGCTGGCGCGAAGGTCGCACCGATTTCGCACAAGGAATGCTGGGGGTCTCCAGTATCCAGAATCTGAAAAATATCGGCTAACACCTGACTTAACAGTTCAACACCGCGCCGGCGTGTCACGCGCCGACTCACAGGGCCCCTCCCGGGCCCTTTTTAATTGCTGGCCTCTCGCTCAGACAGCCCTGGGCCAAGCGCGGGCGATATCACCAATCAAGCCCGGCCCCTGATAAATCAGACCACTGTAGATCTGAACCAGATCGGCTCCCAAACGCTGCTTCTCCAGTGCATCGGCGGCACTATTGATGCCGCCCACGCCGATAATCGGAATTCGGCCTTTCAGCGCCTGGCTCATGGAGGCAAGCGCCCGATTGGCAACAGGCGTCAAGGGGGCACCGCTGAGGCCTCCCTGCTCATTCCCTTTGGGCAGCCCTTCGACCCCTTCACGGGACAGGGTGGTGTTGCCTACACAGACACCATCGATACCGTGCTGAACAAAGGCTTCCGCCATGGCCTGAAGCTCTTCGTCAGTGTTGTCCGGTGCGATCTTGATCACCAGCGGGACACGGCGGCGATGCTGCTGATCCAGACGGCTTTGGGCCTCGCGCAGCGTGCCGAGCAGCTCATTGAGGGCATCCCCGTGCTGCAGGCTGCGCAGGCCGGGAGTGTTGGGAGAAGACACGTTCACCACCAGATAGGACGCGTAGGCATGCACCTTCTGCTGACAGATCAGGTAATCCTGGACCGCGTCTTCCACCGGCGTGTCCTTGTTCTTGCCGATATTGATACCCAGCACGCCCTTGTAACGGCTCTGTTTCACCGCACCCACCAGATAATCCACACCAAGGTTGTTGAAACCCATTCTGTTGATCAGCGCCTGTGCCTTGGGCAGGCGAAATAAACGAGGCTGGGGGTTACCCGACTGCGGACGTGGTGTCACCGTACCCACCTCGATAAAGCCAAAACCCAGATCCGCCAGGCCATCGATGCAGTCACCATTCTTGTCCAGGCCCGCCGCCAGCCCCACCGGATTGGGGAATTCAATGCCCATCACCTCCCTGGGAGAGGCAGGCACACTGCCCGGCCACAACTTGCCAGTCCGCTTGCGCAGCATGGCCAGAGTCAACTCGTGGGCATGTTCTTCAGACAGGGAAAACAGCAAGGGGCGAGCAAGGGAGTACAGCATGGGATAACCCGGATTGTGATAATGGCGGGCATTATAGCCAAGCTACCCAGGCACTTCGATGCTTTGTGTCGGACAGCGGCTCTGCCCAGGGTCAGGCGTCATGGAATCGTCTACCCATAGGAGTCATGCTCGCCTCCCTAAGGGGGATCTGCGACATGCGAACCGGGACCCGGCGAGGATACCGTGGCGCAGCTTGCTCCAGAGCTTTTCAAAAAGCCCTGTCGAGCCCGGATAATCCCGGCCACCCTGCGGGGAGTCCCCAAAAAAACAAAAAAAGCCCGGCGGAGCCGGGCTTGAAAATAACCAACGAAACCAGCGCGTCAGTTAGCTTTTCTGACGAGCGCGGGCCGCATCAGGCTTGAGCAGGAAGGCTCCCAATGCAGGCAACAGCCAGAGGGCCCCGATCATATTCCACAGGAACATGAAGGTGAGCAGAATGCCCATATCCGCCTGGAACTTGATGGAACTGAAAGCCCAGAAGATCACGCCCACTGCCAGGGTAATCCCGGTGAAGGCCACTGCCTTGCCGGTGGTCTTGAGGGTTTCTCGGTAAGCCGATTCCAGGTCCATACCCTGTTTCAGGTAGTGGGCCAGCTTGCTGTAGATATAGATGCCGTAATCCACACCGATACCCACACCCAGGGCGATCACCGGCAGCGTGGCCACTTTCACCCCGATGCCCAGATGCGCCATGAGCGCCTGACAAAGGATAGACGTGAGCCCCAACGGCACAATGATACAGATCACCGCACGGATGGAACGGAAGGCAATCAGCACCAGAATGGATACCACCGCATACACCAGCACCAGCATGGGATACTGGTTGGCCTCGATGGTCTGGTTAGTGGCAGCTTCCACACCGGCATTACCGGAGGCCAGCTTGAACTCAATGACCTCTTCGTTATTGCGTTTTTCGGCAAAATCCGCCACCGCAGCGGTAACGCGATCCAGGGTTTCTGCCTTGTGATCATCCAGGAACACATAGACCGGCGCCAGGGAACAGTCCAGATTGTAGAGACTGTCCGGCATGAAGCTCATCACGTTGTTCAGAGCATACTGATCCCGGGAAATGGTGGCCCACTTCAAGGAGCCCTCATTCATGTTGGTGGCGATCAGCTTGGTGGCTGAGGCGATGCTGACCACATCCTGCACGCCCTCCACGCTCCGCAATGTCCAGGACAGATCGTCCACGGTCTCCATGGCCGGGTAAGTGTTACAGGACTCCACCGGCGTTTTCCCCATCACCACCAGCACATCGGCACTGACGGAATAGTTGGACACCAGGAAGTTCACGTCATGGTTATACCGGTACCGGGGCTTGGGCTCATAACCACGCGGGCAGTCCATGTCTTCGCACGGGTCCGGCCAGAGTTCCGGCGCACCCTTGTCCAAGTCACCGATTTTCAGGTCCTGGCTCATGTAGATGCCGACACCATAACCGGCCACCGCAATCACAATAGAAATCGCCGCCAATGGTTTGCGGGTAAACCGGGCAAACAATCCGGCCAGCGGATGGTCTTTCTTCTCGCCTGCCTGGATCTTGCGAACAGCCGCACCGCTCACTCCCAGGTAGGACAATACCGTCGGCACCACCAGCAGGTTGGTGATAATGATCACCGCCACACCGATACTGGCGGCCATGGCCAGTTCGCGGATCACACCCACATCAATGATATAGAGCGTCAGGAACCCGATGGCATCGGACACCAGCGCCACCATGCCGGGCACATACAGTGACTGGAAGGTATTCCGCGCAGCGTCCAGCGGGGTCTGCCCTTCGGCCGCATAGTTGGCCAGGGTGTTGACGATCTGCACCCCATGGGACACCGCAATGGCAAACACCAGGAACGGCACCAGCATCGAGTAGGGATCAATGGTGAACCCCAGGGTGCTGACAATACCGAGCTGCCAGATCACCGCCACGAAAGAGCACACTGTCACTGTTACCGCACTGCGCAAACAGCGGGTATCAATCAGCAGCAATACTGCGATCAGCGCGAGGGTGAAGAAGAAGAACATGGCCACTTCTTCAGCCGCAGCCATCACATCGCCGGCTTTCTTGGCCAGACCGACGATATGAATGCGTACATTGGGATACTTGTCCTGATAGGTCTGGCGGATCTCTTCCAGACGGGCGGACAAGGCAGGAATATCCACACCGTTCTCGCCCAGGGCATCCAGCAAATGGGCATGCACTACGCTGGACTGGAAATTATCCGCGACCAATCGGCCCACCTGGCCCGAGCGCAGGACATTGGTGCGCAGATCTTCCAGGCTGGCCTCGCTGCCATCGTAGCCAGCGGGAATCACTTCACCGCCCTGAAAGCCCTGCTCCGTTACCTCGTTCCAGCGCACATTGCTGGTCCAGAGCGAACTGATCTTGCTCGGATCCACGCCATCAAGGGCAAACACCTCGTCGGTGATTTCCTTCAGGGCGGTCATATACTGGGCATTGAAGATATCGTCGCTTTGCGTTTCGGCAACGATCACACGGATATCGTTGCCCAGACTCATATCATCCTTGTGTTCCAGGAAGTTCTGAATATAGGGGTGGCCCAACGGGACCATTTTTCGGATATCGGTATTAAGCTGAATCTTGCTGGCCTGCAGGCCCAGAAAGACAGTCGCTGCCACGAACAGCAGCAGGACGACGGGACGGATGGAGAACAGCCCGTTGGCAATGGTTTTGGAAATACGACCTGACATGCTGTGCCCCTTATTTCACGTCTTCAATCACACGCACCCCACCCTGGCCGGCGATCACAACGCCGCCCTTTTTCCTGGGCAAGACTGCGGAGATGGATTCACGGTCCGGAAGGAACCGCAGGGAGAAGGTTTGACCACCATCATGGCTGGTGAGAATGCCGCCGGCATTGGTGACCAGCACCACCGTGCCGTCCTCCAGCACCGTGCCATCATTCACACCACGGGTCAGTTTGCTGGGCACTTTGACCCAGCTGCTGCCACGATTGGCGGTTAACCACACATTGCCTTGCAGGCCGTAAACCAGCACCTGATAGTCGGAAATCGGGGTCGCTCCGAACAGGGTTCCGTCATAGGGACTGCTCAACGCTTCCCAATTCTCGCCCTTGTCCGCGGAACGAAAGATGACGCCTTTTTCGCCAACCAGATAACGGTCGCTGCTCGCCGGCGCTGCCGCATAGCCGTAAAGGTGCCAGCCATCATTGTTGCTCAGCGCATTGCTGCGCTTGTTCCAGGTATCCCCTCCATTTGAGGTCTCCAGGTAATACCCATAACCCCCGACCGCCACAGCCTTGTCCCGGCTTTCGCAGTGCACATCCAGCAGCGGCGCACCGGAAGTATCAACCGGAGCCGCTGCGGTCTCCTCGTAGGGATCGTCACTGTAAAGGTCGTCGCCGTAGGCGTCGTCTTCGTAGGGGTCACCATAGATATCGTCCATGGACAGATCGTCCAGCTCTTCATCCACGGTGTCACTGTCGTCACTGCCGCCCAGCGGATCGCTGTATTGCAGTGTCCAGCTTTCCCCGCCATCGCGGGTGCCAAGCACCACGGCATCGTGGCCGACAGCCCAGCCGTTGCGGGCGTCAGCGAAACAGACCGCTGTCAGGAGGACTTCTTCAGGCGTCCTGGCCGCCTGCCAGTGCCCCCCCTGATCATCGGAGTAAAGAATCTTGCCACGGTCACCCACCGCCACAATCCGGCCACCGGCATCAGCCAGGTCCAGATAGTTATTGGCAGTCACCAACGGCGATTTGTTGTCGATAAACTGTGCCTGCAAAGGGGCAGACAGCATGGCTGCGGTAGCCAGCAAAAGTGTTTTTCTCATTGTCCCATCTCTTCCCGAAGGCTCGTTGGTCGAGCCGAGTGCAAAACGACCGGGGGCCATGGGCGTCCCGGTCGCGTTGCCAGTGCTGCCGCTAAACGGTCAGCCTTTTCTTGTCATTAACGTCCACGGCGGCGCAGAGCGGCCGGATGGAAGTAGCGATCATCCGGTACCGGCTGGCTGTAATCCAGGATGGACGGCTCTTCGTTATCCAGGAACTGAACGTGGTAGCGCTGGGCCCGCAGATCGTGGAAGGTATCCAGAGCGGTCCACTGGGTCGGCACTTCGTAGTAGTTCTTGATGTAGGCAAGGCTGACACGCCACAGCTCATCACGACGGTCATACTGGTCGATGGCGGCGATCTGCCAGGAATCCGCATCAATGTAGAAGCGACGCTTCTCGTAGATATGGCGCTCCCCTTCCTTCAGGTTCGCTTCCACGACCCATACACGGTGCAGCTCCCAACGCTGGTAGTCTGAATTCACGTGGCCCTGTTGCAGCAGGGTTTCGTATTTCACGTCCGGGCTGTCCATCTTGTAGTTGTTGTAGGGGATGAACATTTCCACCGGCTTTTCGTGAACCAGCTTCCAGTTGTACTTGTCCGGCGCACCGTTATACATGTCGGTGTCATCGGCAGTCCGCAGGCCGTCAGCCGCCGCAATGGGCGTATCGTAGGCCAGGTTGGGCGCACGACGGACACGACGCTGGCCGGCGTTATAACCCCAGGCCTGACGAGGCATTTTCTTCTGGTCAAGCATTTCGTGAACCAATACCGCACCACCGGCCAGACGTGCCGGCGCCTTGGTGAAGGACAGGTAGTAGAAAATGATGTTGTCCAGGCTGTCGAAGTTGTACTTGGGATCGTAGTAACGGAAGTAGACTTCCTGCTGGGAAGTAATCAGGGAGTAGGCACCATTACGCTGTACCGCCACTTCCGAAGCACGACGGACCACGTACAGCCCGCGCCAGCGCAGGATATGGTTCCAGATCGCCTGCAGCGCCTTGTCTTCGTTGCTGCCACTCAGAATCGGGAACGGAATCCCGCCAAAGGCATTGTTAACGCCGGTCTCGGCCAGTGAAGCCTTGGTCGCGTTGCTTTTGGTATTGTCATAAACCCATTGCGGCGCGGAGGTGGAGCGGCGGCTTGGATAAACATTGAGTTTGAAAGTATCCGGGTAGGTTTTCAGCATACCCTGCACACCCTCAGGCACCTTGTCTGCATACTGCGACAGGTTCTGGGCGGTGATGGTGAATACTACCTTGTCATTCTTGAAAGGGTCCGGGTGGTGCTGGCCGGGACGGGTGTATTCCTTGGGGATATCCTTTTTCTGGATACCACCGGTCCAGTCGGGAATGCCAAGGCCAGTGGAAACGGCTTTACCGTTGCCTTTGACGTCAGCCCCGAACGGAGTCAGGGATTTACCCAGCTTTGCCGCTTCTTGCGCGGACACGGCAGCCTGCACATTGGCCGCGACGCTCAGTGACAGCGCCAGCGCGCTGCCCATGGCGGTCAATTTCTTCAACATGATTGCTCTCCGAATAAACGGGCCGGAATCCCGGCCCGGAAAAAATTAAAACGAGTACTTAACAGAAACCGAAGCGTTGTTCCGGTCGGCCAGTTTGTTGGAATATTTGGCGCCCCAGAAGCTGGTGGCAGACATGCCCACTTCCAGGTTGTTCAGGTACACAAAATCCAGCCCCAGAGTGGCGGCCTTACGGTCTTCCATGAAGTTGCCACCGATGGGGGAATTGCCACTGACATCGTGGGCAACCCGCACGCTGGGGCTCATGGAGATACCGGCGAAAATGTTGTTGTAATCCGCTTTCAGAACCGCACGATACCCCCAGGATGTGTCATCCAGGTTATATTTGTTCGGATCATCCGGGCTCAGGATCTGGGCTTCTGATCCCAGGATGGCGGCCGTGGAGTTATACTCCAGCTCTGGGTTTTCCAGGCCTTCAATGTGCTCCACGCCCAGTTCCACCAAGGCGATCAGGCCATCGGTTCCCCAGGTGGGGCCAAAGTTGAAGATGCTGACCAGAGAGCCGTTGTAGCTTTCCACTTCGTCATAGAAGTAGTAGAGCTGGCCTTCCTGCACTGGCGTGTTGGAATTGAGGCAGCTGCCACCCAGTTCCGCACGCACACAATGCTGGGTGAGACTCCCCAGGGTTGGTGCCGGGTTTGCTGCTGCGCCCGCCAAAGACTGGATCAGGTTGTCGCCAATTTCGTTGATAATGGCGCGTTTCGGCCGGTATGCCACTTCACCAGCCAGCGACATGGTGCCGATACTGGTGTTGAAACTGGCGCCAAACATGTCCTGATCTTCCACATAGGCCATCTGATACTCGGTGGTATCGATGGTTTCAGGCACGCCTGCCAGACCCGAGGTATTGATTTTGTTGATCCGTGACCCGACCACAGGGGTTCGGGAATGGGTGCGGGTATAATAAAGCGCGAATTCAGTGCCATTCAGCCCTTCGGCGAAATACCGGTAAGCCAGACCAAACTGACCATGGTCCTTGGCTTCTTCGTCACGGATACGGTCAACGGTTACCTGGGTTGCTTCGTACTCATAACCCGGGCCGAATTGAGCCGTGTAGGCGGCGAAGGCATTCTCAAGACCCGGCGCGCCCGCGCCAAGAGCCACCACACGACCATCAATGATTACGTTGTCAGCCCCTCTGCCCGGAAACGCATCATGGGTAGAGAAATAGGTACCTGACGGTGCGTCCTCGGAGTTTTCCCATTCGAACTGGTAAAAGCCTTCCAGGGTCGCGTTAAAGGTCAAACCGTAGGAAAAGTACAGGCTATCCAGAGGCAGCAATGCTTCCTTGATCTCCGAACCGGGCAGACGCAGGGCGTTGAGGTCGAAGTAGTTGGCAGTGTTGACGCCGCCCTGGATAAACAACGCCTCACCCCAGTTGATCACCTGCTGGCCAAGACGGACGTTGAGGGGTTTCTCGAACAGGTCGAAACTGCCCCAGACATAGGCATCCAACATACGGGCACGCTGGCCGGCATAGCGCTCTGCATCACTGTTGAAGTCGTCACCGATACCATTGTTGGCATAATCGGAGTAGGTCGCATAGCGGGTAAAACCGTTACCCGGCACGAAAGGACCCGACTTCATGAGCGCGCCGCCATCATGGTCTCCACCCATGATCTGCTGATCGTAGAACGCCGTAGCTCGCACGAACATGCCATAACGTCCCTGCCAGCTCAGGTCCATTTCCGGCGTGATTTTGTACACCAACGAGGCCAGACCGGTATCAAAATTGTTGTTGGCATCGTTCTTGTTGACCTGAGAGCCATAACCCTGGAGGGTCATGTCAACCACATCACCGGTGGCCGCCAACATCCGGTCCTGCCCTTCTGTACGGAACAGCGCACCGACAGACAAGGCGGTATCCAGTCGACCGGACCAATCCGGGTTATCGAATTGCAGCTGAACCGCTGAGGCAGGAATTGACAAGCTGGTAAGGGCTGCAGCACCAGCAACAGCCATCGCTAACCTGGTTTTGCGCAGGGGATTATTATTCATGTAGCTCTCCGAATTGCCATGCATGGCTTTATTGTTCTTGCCCGGGTAACGGCTTCTCCCGTTGTGTCATCGGTCCCATCATTCTCTCCGATGCACACCCCTACCCAGACTAAGTCTTAATTCTTACATATCGGGACCAAAAAGAAATCCCCCTTCAGTGTACATTTAACGACCAGCCAGTCACTACTTTTGTGCGCCCCCAGCCAAGCCCTAATCAGCCTGAGGCATCAACGTAACCAGGGCCACGGCCTGATACCCCACGTTGGCGGGTGGCTTGCAAAGTGCCGCGGCAACGTCTCACGATTCCGCCTTGTACAAGTACCACGTCAATCAGGCCGTGAGTATCCGCCCAAGGACCTCGCTCAGATTGTCTGAGGCCTGCTTTTTCACCGCCTCCAGGACAGATGCCAGCTGGCCACGACGCCCGGGTTCGAGCTTTGGCAGACGCGCGGCAGCGTTGGCCAGGCGGGCTGCGATCTGGGGGTTAATCCCGTCGAGTCGGGTCAGAACCGCCGCAAACAATCGGTACCCCTCCCCGTCAGCAGAATGGAAAGCCGACGGATTACCATTCGCCAGGGTGCCCACCAGGGCGCGTACGCGATTCGGGACGGTCCAGTCAAAAGCAGGGTGCGCCATTAGCGCCTCTATTGTGGACAGACTGGCAGGCCCCGGCATGGAGGCCTGAACCGCAAACCACTGGTCCATCACCAGAGCCTCATCGGCCCAGCGTTCTGCAAACTGGGCCAGCGCTTGATCTGCACCAGCCAGGTTGTAATGCACCAGCACACGCAATGCCGCCAGCTCTTCAGTCATGCACAAGGGCAGCTCGAACAATTCGACCGCCAGGCGTTGCGCTTCCGGGTGGCCGGACGCCGCCAGGTAATCCAGCGCCAGGTTGCGCAATTGACGCCGCCCCATGGCACGGCCATCCATTTCCAGCTCGGTCGCAATCAGGTTTTCCGCCAGGGACAGCCAGTGATCCTGCAATGCCTTGCCCAGTGCCTGCTTCATGGCATGGTGAGCCACATGCACGCTGCCCGGATCCAGGGGGGTATGACGGTCCCCCAGGGCCACTTCACCGGGCAGTGACAACAGCAGGGCCGCCTGGGCCGGATCCTCATCGGCCCGGGCAATCACCTGTTCCAATACCGGCACCAGCAATTGCGCTTCGGCCCCGGCGGTCCCCTCCCCCGTGACCAGACGATCCAGGGCAGAGAAATAGAGCCGCTGGGCGGCGCTCCAGCGGCAGTAGCCATCACTGTCGTGGGCCAGCAAGCGAGACAACTGGCCATGATCGAAGGCGTAGTCCAGCACCACCGGCGCTGAAAAACCCCGCAGCAAGGACGGTGTGACCGGCCCTGTGGCATCAACGCTGAAAGTCTGCTCTTCCCCGTCGATGATAATGACCTTCTCCCGATTGCCGGCCTCATCCAGTGGCAAGGGCTCACCGGCTTCGTCCAGCAAGGCCAGACGGACTGGAATCATCAACGGCTGCTTCTCCGCCTGTCCCGGTGTCGGGGGCGTATGCTGACGGAAGGTGAGCTGGTAGCGCCCATTTTCCAGCATGTCCGTCACTGTCAGAATCGGGGTGCCGGCCTGACTGTACCAGCGCTTGAACTGGGTCAGATCCCGGCCGGAGATCTCCTCCATGCAGGCAACGAAGTCATCACAGGTGACGGCTTGACCATCGAAACGCTCGAAATAACGATCTGTCGCGCGACGAAAGTCTTCAGGCCCTAACAGGTGGTACTGCATACGGACAATTTCGGCACCCTTTTCATAGATCGTCAGCGTGTAGAAATTATCAATTTTCTGGTATTCCGCCGGGCGTACGGGATGGGCCATGGGGCCCTGATCTTCCGGGAACTGATGGTTAACGAGAAAATCCACATTCTCCACCCGTTGCACGGCGGCGGAGTTCATGTCCGCAGAGAACTGCTGGTCGCGGAAGACGGTGAAACCCTCCTTGAGGCTGAGCTGAAACCAGTCTCTGCAGGTAACCCGGTTGCCGGACCAGTTATGGAAGTACTCGTGGGCCACCACGGATTCCACTCGCTGGAACCCCGCATCGGTAGTCGTGGACGGGTGCGCCAACACACAGGACGTATTGAAAATATTGAGGCCCTTGTTTTCCATGGCCCCCATATTGAAGTGGCTGACTGCCACGATCATATAGATATCCAGGTCGTACTCACGCCCGTAGGTCTCTTCATCCCAGCGCATGGCATTTTTCAGGGACAGCATGGCGTGGTCCAGCTTGTCCAGATCACGGTGCTCCGCATAAAGGCGTAGCGATACCCGGCGACCGGAACCGGTGGTATAGCTGTCTTCCAGGCAGGCCAGGTCGCCGGCTACCAGGGCAAACAAATAGCAGGGCTTCGGGAAGGGATCCTCCCAGGTCACCCAGTGGCGATCCCCCTCCTCTCCTTGCGCGACCGGGTTGCCGTTGGATAGCAGCAGCGGGTAGCGCTTCTTGTCGGCGCGAACCGTGGTCGTAAAGCGGGCCAGCACATCCGGGCGATCCGGAAAAAAGGTGATGCGGCGAAAGCCTTCCGCTTCACACTGGGTGCAGTACATGCCGTTGGAGCGGTAGAGACCGTCGAGGGCGGTATTCTTTTCCGGCTGGATCTCTACGATCGACGTCAGTTGGCAATGTTCAGGCAACCCCCTGACAATCAATTCATTGTCGCTGTACTCGTACTGACCATCATCCAGCGCAACCCCATCCAGGCTCAAAGCGCGCAGGGCAAGCCCCTCGCCATTGAAGCGCATTTCACCTGCCGGAACAGTAGACGCCGGATTATGCTTCAGAGACAAACGGCTGGTGACTGTTGTCACGCCATCATGGATATCCACATCCAGAACCACCTCTTCCACAAGATAGACGGGAGGCTGATATTCCTCCAACCGGGTGGTCTTAACTGCACTATGCGCGGTTTCCATGCATGACTCCTGCTGCGTTTCTGATGCTGCCCATATTAGACACTTGCCCTAAACGACAACACCCCGCAGAAGCGGGGTGTTGTGATAAACGGTTGTGCGTCAGGTTACGGAGCCGCCTCCACATCTCCAGGCGCCTGGGTCCCTATACCCACCTGTGCACCCGACGACAGTACAAAACTGACAACCTGGGCCTGCATTTCTGCAGTGACCTGCGGCGCACCGCCCGACGGGGTCAGCAGCGAGCCATGTCCACCGGCGGTCATTTTCACATAGCCCGGTGTGCTGGTCACATTCGCTGCGCCGGGACCAAACTGGGTCGCACCAGTAAGTGACGCCAACGCCTCTGTTCCCATCAAGGGCAGGGCCGGATCACCGTTTGGCACTACAGCGTCACCATTGACCTGTTGAATCAGTACCGGCACGCCAAGGGTGCCAAGCGTTTCGGCAAAGTTCACCGGATCACCGGACGCAACGGTACTTTGCGCAGCATAGAGGAAGCTCTCGTAGTTGCTGGTACCGACATTAACGCCATTGGCCGCCAACCCTGCCTGAATGCGAGGAGCAAACGTCGGGGAGTTGTTCAGTATCTGGGTCAACTGCGTACCCCCAACCGATGCAACCAGGCCTTTGATCGGGTTCAGATTGCTACCGAAGGACATGTCGTTACCAATCGCTATCTGATTCACGGTGGTAAAGACAGACCCTACGATCGCACCCAGTGACGCACCCACTACCGTTACATTATCAGTATCAAGCGTGCCATTAGTCGCAATATCCAGATCGCTGATGGCCTGCAAACTGGCATTCAGGTTCATGAGATCCATCACCGACTGACGGAGGTTGTCCCGTGTGTTACCCAAATTCGCCAGATTGATGAACCAGGCACCTGAGCCATCTTGTGCGGTCGGGCTGTCAAAATTCATCAGGGCCGGGTTACCCGTCGCCCCCTGAACCACATTGAAATGACGCTCATGGAAGTCCTCGCCGTAAAGGGCAGAGAAATCAATCAGCGCACTGTTCTCAACATTCAATGCGGCAGCAAAGTTACTGTTGGCCGGCACCCCATGGACTGGCAAGTCAATGGCCACGGTGGCAACGCACTTGGATGCAAGGGTGTGGCCCAGTGCCATGACCGAGGTCCGATCGCTGGTAATACCATGAACGTACATGACCACAGGGTAACCTGAGTTATCACGCACATTGGCACAGGTTGCGCCCATCAGCTCTGCGGGTGCGGTAGCAGGATTCGGCAGGGTCACCTGTAGCGGCACCAGCTCATCGCCGGTTTTTGCAGCAAAGGGATACCGGTAGGTCACATTATAAGAACCGTCAAGATCGGCTGGAGGAACGCCCTCTCCTACCTGGGAACCCAGCACCTGATCCGCATTCCAGGTCTTCTGCAGGTAACTGAAGTCTGTCGGTGCAGCAGGGGCAGACAGGTAATAAGGCAATGAAATGCTGCCGGTATAAAGCGTGCCAACCCCTGCAGCCAGTTGTCCGGCCGTCAGCGCCGAGAAATCCAGCCCCGTAGCCGCGTTTACGGAAACCGTGCGCGCTTTGGGCGTGCTCAGCAACTGATTGTTTTCCAGGTTAGTGGCAGCTGCAACTGCATCACCAGGGGCAGAACCGCCATTAATCAGGGTTTGTGCAATAGCACCGCGTGGGGCCCCCATGGCGACCAAAGGAGTGACCGGATCGGTAGTGGTAAATGTATAAGAGATCACCACGGAATCCCGGGCATCAAGCGGGTCAAGCCCCAACACATTAGCGAGAAATCCCGATGCTATCGCTTCCCAGCCTTGTACAGCAGTCCGGACAGGCTGAAGCGCCGCTGTCAATGCGGGCTCATTCTCACCCAAAGTCTGGTAGGCACTGGAAGGCGTAATAGGGCTACCATTTGTATCGAGAATGCCGTTCGTGACGAAAACCAGGTATTTGGTTTTTGCCAGCAATGGCTCGGACGGGGTCACACGAAGGACGTTATCGGTCCCCCCATCAAGGGACTCCACGGAAGCTGTGAAACCGGGAATATCCGCAGAATTTACCGGGCTCATCAGATCAATATTGGCTGGATCCAGAGCATCCCCGTTGCTGTTCAGCGGAATCAGAAACACGTTGGGGACGCAAGGGCTGCCGAGCGCGCACACCGTGCCCGCATCAATGGAGCCGCCAGCAAAACCGATATCGAAATATGCGGTCGTGGAGAAACCATCCAGATCATTGATGGCCGCCTCTACCGCATTGGTAGGAGTCCCGACATTAGCAGTACCGTCAGAAGTGGCGGCCGCTGCAAAAATCAGATCTGTATTCAGGGGTAGATCAGACGCCAGAGGATCAAAACGGGGAAAAGTCCCGATTTGGGTCGCACCCTCACTCTGATCAGGAACGGTATCACTGCCGCCACCGCAGGCCGCCAGTGCCAGGGCCACTGCCGCAGGCAGTACTTTCTTGTAGATATGCATGGGTTCTCCCAAACCATTTGTTATCTTTTTTATTTCTGATTGCGCCGCTATCTCCCATAACGCACCCAGAAAGACATCTTCCGCGTGTGCCGAGTCTGCGTCGGCTACGCTACACAACGGAGTTGTCACCTAGGAAGAATACAGTATGTTAAGGAGAGCACCAACGGTCTTTGACGGGAAAAGAAGGACGGTAGTCCGACAGGCGGTATCCAGGCGACGACCAGCCAGTCATCGCCTTTGAGGGGGGGCGCTAGCAGGGCTATTGCAGTCGATCCGGGGCTCGCAGGATCACCGGCTGCTCCTCCTGCGCCTCTCCTTCACTCTTGCACTGCTGCTCCATGTAGCCAGTGCGCTGCTCCTCTGGCAAGTTGCGGGCTTCCCAGGCGATGACCGCCTGCAGACAGGTTTCACGCTGCTCACGAGTCAGCGGCCGCCCATCTGCCCATTTGCCGGTTTCGATGGCGCGCCGCATGTTGTCGCAGACCTCCGGGGTCATGGCGGCAATCAGTTCATCAAAGCTCTGGTAGGTCATATCGATCACTCATTTACGCTGCAGCTGCATCATGGACGGAGTCGCAAGCATGACTCCAACTGGGTACGGTGCAGCCTTGTCAGTCTAACACTTCCCTGATTTTCAACTGCTGTCACCGGGGCGGGTACTCCAGCCCAGCTTGGAACGACAGGCCTGGTAGAAATCATGTCCCGGTGGGTGAATCAGGTGCAGACGGTGAGGCTTCTTGCGGATCGCAATCACATCGTCCACCTGCAGACGAATCCCGGCGGTGCCATCACAGCTGACCAGCGGACGGACCTTTTCGGTGGTGATATGGATCTTGATCTCGCTGTCTCCGGCCACCACCAGCGGCCGGCTGGTAAGGGTATGGGGATTGAGCGGCACCATTACCATGGCATCCAGCTTGGGATGCATGATTGGCCCCCCGCCGGACAGCGCATAGGCCGTGGAACCGGTGGGTGTGGAGATGATCAGACCATCAGACCGCTGGCCATAGACAAAATGGCCATCGATCATCAGCTCGAAGTCGATCATATGCACACTGTCACCGGACAGCAGCACGATATCGTTCAGGGCGCAGCCCTCACCCACCACGGTCTTGCCGCGGCGAACTTCCAGATCCAGCAGGAACCGCTTTTCGGTGGTGTACTCACCATCCAGCACCTGCCCTACCCGGCTTTCGATTTCGGAAGGAAGGATGTCAGTGAGAAACCCCAGGTGACCACGGTTAACGCCCAGCACCGGCACATCAAAACGGGCCAGAGTACGGGCGGCGCCCAGCAAGCTGCCATCGCCCCCGACCACAATCACCAGATCACAGGCTTCCCCCATCTGCGTGGCAGATGCTGCCTGCAGCCCCATTTCTGGCAGGCTGCCGGCGATGTTCTTGTCGAGGATAACGGTACAGTCCCGCCCATTGAGGAAATGGATCAACTGGCGCAGGGAATACAGCGCCTGTTCGCTTTCTGAACGGGCTATCAGGCCGATATTGCGGAATTTGTTGCTAAAAGTCTCTTGCGCCACACTAATCCTGGGCAGCCGAAGCTGCATCCGGTGGAGGGCTCGCCCGCCATCCGGTGAGCAATTACCCCTGTGTCAGGTACTCGCTCAGGTTAGCAGCATTGGCATTCAAGCCGCCATCCAGAACGATTACGTCCAAGCCGGCGTTTTTTAACAGAAAAGCCGCCGTGGCGCTACGTCGACCGGTATCGCAGTAGGCAATATAGGTCTTGCTGGGATCCAGCAGGCGGGATTTCAGCCGCAGCACATTCAGCGGCATATTGGTGGCGCCGACCAGGTGCTCCTGGTCAAATTCATCGCTGGTGCGCACATCAAGCCACCAGGCGCCTTTTTCCGCAGCACCCAGCACATTTTCCGCCGGCATGGTGTTGATAATCGGCTCGCGCAGCAGGGCATCAAAGTCCTGGCGTTCCAGCTTCATCAGCACCCCGTCGGTGGCCATGGTCACCGTAGCATTGCGGGGCTTGCCGGAAAGCAGCGCCTCTTCGCCGAACCACTGCCCCTCCTCCAGCATGGCAACCGGTGTCGGCGCACCGTCACCCATGCTGATGGCCACCTCGCAAACCCCCTCTTTGAGGATATAACAGCAGTCTGCGGCCTCCCCCTGGCGGATGATGACCTCACCCTGCTTGTGACGATGGGCTTTAAGGCGACGGAAGATTTCCAGGATGTTGCTGGGGGGAACCCGGTGAAACAGCTTGGACTTGAGCAGCCGGATCATCCACTCGCGATCATTCTGATACGCAGAGTTGGCATTGATATCGAGAATCACATACCCCGCCGACTGGTCCCAGGAAAGAATGGTATCCAGCCGAAAGCTGTCAAAGCGAACCACACTGACCTCAGTCAATGCCCGGGCCGTACTGCGACGAGGCTGCGCATGCTCCAACGGGTGCCAGGATGCCGTATCCCCGGCACTGACAATCCGTGTCTGCCCCGCTTCATCGGTCAGCTCGACCTTGCCGCTGAGCAAGTAAATCGTGGTGTTGTCCTTGTCGCCCTGCGAAAAAAGGGCATCTCCTGACGCAAAGCGACACACTTCCTGCTGGTCCAGCAACCAGTCCAGCTGATCCCCGGACAGCGCATTCACTGGCACAAAGGTCTGCAAAAGGCTTTTATCAATGGATTCCTGTGCCATAACAGCCGCTCCCGGATTCTTGTTCTGAAGACAACATCATACTTTCAGCGTAGAGAATGCAAAAAACCTACCATTCTTCATGGAAATGGCACTGGTTCACATTCCGGCATCAGCGAAAGCGCAACACATTGTCGATGGCGGAATCATTCCGGCAATTGGGGCAACGATTGGCATTGCAGTCAGAAACCCCGGGCTTGAACTGATTGGGCACTTCCACCCGGATCACACGCTTGCCACAGGCTTGCTGATCGGCACCCACCGGGACCTGGCAGACCGGGTTTTCGTAGTGAGCCAGCCAGGCCCGATAGTGGTCTTCGGTAACCAGGCACTTACGCGCCGCAAAGGCCACCGGATTTTCCATATAACTGCCGATCTGGTCGGCGGAAATCGAGATATGCCCCGCCCCAGGGTGAAAGGCAATAAAGCTCAACCCCAGGCTCTCCAGTTTCTCCAGCACCTTCTGGGCCCCGGTACTGGCCTCTTTGACCCGGTTCCGCTTGAGCTCACCAAGCTCCTGCTTGAGCTGACTGATCAGATCATCCCGGGTCAGCACATCCATTTCCTTGGCGTGGATCTGCTCGGAAAGCTTGGCACGCTCTTCCTCGATGCGCTGCTCCAAAGCCAGCTTGTACTGCTCAGTCAGCACCTCCAGCTCACTCCCCTGGGACTGGCTTTGCTGGCTCTGCTCCTCAAGGCTCTGGGTCAGGGAAATCACCTGGGCTTTCAGTGAATCGTTTTGCTCGCGAAGGGCCACATTCTGGGATTTGAGGGTTTTGAACTGGCCCATGACTTTTTCCAGCTGGGCATTCAGGATCTCTTCCTTCTGCTGGGCGGCATAACGCAATTTCCCCACCTCTTCGGAGTGGGAATTCTCCAGCGTCTGCACCCGCAGGCGCAGCTCCTTGATAATTCGGGCCAAGCGAACCCGTTCTTCGTCGGCCTCTTTCCGGCTTTCGCTTTGATCCGGGGCGATGGTGGGCGCCTTCGTCTCGGCACCAATCACCGGCGGCGGCGTGGCCGGCATGGAATCCAGCTCGTCATCGATCTCAAGACCCAGCTTGGGACCACGCTCCCGAATGGTGTCACGAATAGCAATAAAATCATTGGCCCCCGGCTTCATGCCCGGGTCCCACATCTGATCCTGGTGCCAGGCCACCGGGCACTGACTGCGACAGGCCAGACGGATCGGCCCGGCTCCCATATCCGGCCCTTGCCCGGCGTGCTCAGCAAGGTGGCGCAATGGCACATTCCAGGTCGTATCCGCCATGCCATCTTCATCAAAATCGATGGTGAAAAGCACCAGAGAGCGCACGCGTAGCTGGCCATTGACCAGACAATACGCTCCGCGGACTTCCTTGTCGGCAAATTCGGGCACACCCACCATGCCATCCAGGATCGCCTCAAAATCCGCGTACAGCATACTTTTCGTAATGCCCCGGTGATCAAAAAACAAAATCGCTTCGGACGTCACGGAGGATAGAGGCATGTGTCCTTCCTTACCTTGAGAATTATTTTAGTTGGCCACTGACCTGCCACGGCGTCACTGCCTGCAGTCCCGGAAAACACTGGCAAAAATCAGGGTGCTGCCAATTATAGTCAGCCCCTCACAAAAGAGTGTGACCTGAATGGCAGTAAAAAAAAAGCATAGGCAAAGCCGCTGCCAGCTTGCAGGAAAGCATTGAGCCAGCGCCACTAACGGCGTCACGTTGCCAGGAAAAAAGTCGGTATCAGGTGTTCGGCGGGGAGGAATGCGAGGGGAACCGGAGAAGGGCTGAACGGAAAGGAATCAGAGCTCCTCTCCGTCATCGACCCAGCTGTCTTCTTCCAGCCACTCCTCCAGGCATTCCATGAGCTGCTTCTCTTCAAGGCGCTCTTCCAGATAGTCTTCCATTGGCTTGTCCTCCTTTCGTCTTTTCAGTGTTGTGGACCTGAAATTAGACAGGGATTCAGTGACAAGTTCATGAAAAATGGACGGATACCGGATATACCGGGTCAGCGCTTACGCTTTGTCAGGCGTCGGTGGCGGCGTGGACGAGAAGGCAGAAACAAAAAAGGCCCCCATCGATGGGAGCCTTTAATGCTTGAATAGTGGCGGAGCGGACGGGACTCGAACCCGCGACCCCCGGCGTGACAGGCCGGTATTCTAACCAACTGAACTACCGCTCCAGCTATTCCTTTCGGAACTCTTTACTCTTGAAACTTGGTGGGTGGTGACGGGATCGAACCGCCGACCCTCTGCTTGTAAGGCAGATGCTCTCCCAGCTGAGCTAACCACCCGCATCGCGTTGCGAAGTGGGCGCCATTTTAGGGATTGGGCCCGGGGTGTCAACGGCTTTTTGCAGAAAAAAGTCCGTTTGCCTAGAAAATGGTCGGAACGGCTAAATCTTGGGCAAAACGGCCAAAAAAACCGCTGTAGGAGCCCATGCTTGCATGGCGAACAGAGCTTCAGCGATGAAAAGGCGATGCGGCTGCTCCCGATCTCCGAAGAAGAAGCTGTCGAAGCCCCACAGGCCTGATCGCCCTTCGGGCGATTTCCTCGCTAACGCGAGGTTCGCCATGCAAGCATGGACTCCTACAGCGGCTGCGTAGCTTGCCGTTTCAACTCTCTTGCGCCTCCAGCGCTTCGATATGCGCCTTGGCCTCATCGAGAGTAAATTTGCCCGGCACCGGCTGCCCGTTCGGCTTGGCTATCAGGTAATGATGCACATCCAGGGCCCAGGTCTGCCGGTTCAACTCTCCTTCCTCGATGATGGAGTAGCCGCTTTGCCCCCAACTGATGGCATTGCCGATCATGCTTCCCCCACCACCCGGCGGACGATGATGTCGGCCAGGTCATCCAGCGTCAGGGACCCCTCCCGGTCGAACCAGTTGGGTACCCAGCCGGTCATCCCGGTGATCAAACGGCGAATGATAAAGGGATCATCCCGGAATGCCCCCTGCCCGTGCAGGGCATTCAGCGCATCCAGCCACAGCTGTTCATAGATGGCCCGCAATTCCAGCGCCTTGCTCTGCTTTTCCTCACTGAGGCATCGCCACTCCGTGACCAGCACGGCCATGGCCTCGGCCGTATCGCCGACGTTGGACTGCAGCTCGGCCCGCACCAGCGCCCGCAACTGCGCTTCCGGCCGGCTTTCTGCCGCCATGGCTCGCCGCAAGCGGTCGGTATTGAAATTAATCACCTCTTCCATCACCGCATAGAGGATATCCTCCTTGCTTTTGAAGTGGTGGAAGATAGAACCGCTCTGGATCCCGACTGACGCCGCAATATCCCGAACCGTGGTCCGGTCGAACCCCTTGTCCCGGAACAGGTGCGCCGCAGCACTGAGCAGACGCCCGCGGGGAGAATCATCGATTCCATTAATTGCCAGTGACTCAGCCATTGTTTTCCTCTGTTTTGTATCCCCGCATTATCCCGATTCCGGGATGCACGCTGCAAGCCAGTGAGTGCGCAGCCTTCCATTAGCCTGTACAGACTTTTTTGCTTGCAGCTTGAAGCTTGTAGCTTGAAACTGACTCTTGCCAAACCAAGCGCTTGCTTGGTAGCTTACGAGACCACGCTTTCACACGCAAATGGAGCCATCATGACCGAGCCCGTTCGTATCGGCTGCGCCGCCGGATTCTGGGGTGATACCAACAGCGCCGCTTTCCAGCTGGTCAAGCAGGCTGAGATCGATTATCTGGTGTTCGATTACCTGGCCGAGGTCACCCTGTCCATCATGGCCGGGGCACGCATGAAGGACCCCAGCGCCGGCTACGCCCACGACTTCGTCAACAATGTCATGGCGCCGCTGGCCAAGGACATCAAAGCAAAAAACATCAAAGTCATCAGCAATGCTGGCGGGGTGAACCCGCGGGCCTGCCGCGAGGCCCTGGAGAAAGTCTTCGAGGCTGCCGGCATCGAGATGAAAATTGCCCTGGTGGAAGGCGACGACCTGAATCCGCGCCGCAATGATTTTGCCGATGTGACGGAAATGGATAGCGGCGCTCCCCTGCCCCCCATGACGGTGACCATGAATGCCTACCTGGGCGCCCTGCCGATCAAGGCGGCCCTGGATGCCGGTGCCGACATCGTACTCACCGGCCGTATTGCTGATTCCGCCGTGGTACTGGGGCCGCTGATGCACGAATTCGGCTGGGCCGAGGACGACTATGACAAACTGGCCCAGGGCTCCCTGGCCGGCCATGTGATTGAGTGCGGCGCCCAGTGCACCGGCGGCAATTTCACCGATTGGCGCGATGTGCCCGATTTCCACAACATGGGCTTTCCCATTGCCGAATGCTTTGCAGACGGCCACTTCATTATCAGCAAACCGGACAATACCGGCGGCCTGGTCACCCCAGCGACAGTGGGCGAGCAGATCGTCTACGAGATCGGCGACCCCCGCGCCTACATGCTGCCCGATGTGATCTGTGACTTCACCAACGTGACACTGGAACAGGTGGGTGACAATCGGGTCCGCGTCAGTGGCGCCAAAGGCCTGCCGCCCAGCGACACCTATAAAGTCTCCGCCACTTACCCGGACGGTAACCGCATCACCGCCTCATTTCTGATGGGGGGCATCGACGCCCCGCAGAAAGGCCAGGTGGTGGCCGATGCCATTCTGAAAAAGGTGGCCGGTCTGTTCACACAATTGGGCATGGCCCCCATGCGCGAAACCAGCGTGGAAATTCTCGGCAGCGAAACCACTTACGGCGCCCATGCCCGTCGCGGTGACACCCGCGAGGTGGTCGTCAAAATCGGCGCCCTGCACGACGACAAGAAAGCTTTGGGACTGTTTGCCCGGGAGATTGCCCAGGCTGCCACCGGCATGGCCCCGGGGCTGTCCGGCCTGGTCGGCGGACGTCCCAAACCGTTCCCGCGCATCCGCCTGTTTTCCACTCTGGTCAGCAAGAACAGCATCCCGGTTACCGTAAACCTGGACGGCGACACAATACCCGTCAGCATTCCTGCCGGTGCGCCCTTTGACTCCGCCAGCCTGCCGGCAGATCCACACGGCGAAACCGCCAGCGGAGACGTGGCGGTCCCCCTGGTCAAACTGGCCTGGGCCCGCAGCGGCGACAAGGGCAACCATGCCAATATCGGCGTAATCGCCCGCCGCCCCGAGTATCTGCCCTTTATGAATGCCGCTCTGGGCGAAGAGGCAGTGGCCGATTACATGCAACACGTCCTCGACCCGGACACCGGCAGCGTCAGCCGCTGGTCCTTGCCCGGCATGAATGCTTTCAACTTCCTGCTGAAAAATGCATTGGGCGGCGGCGGCATCGCCTCCCTGCGCATTGATCCGCAGGGCAAGGCATTCGCCCAGCAGTTACTGGATATGCCGGTGATGGTGAGTGAAGAGATCGCCAGAACACTCGAAGATAACTAAGACATTGTGGGAGTGGTCGTTCGACCATGACGGCATCTCGAAGGCCAATTCGCGGTCGAACGAGCGCTCACACAGTAAGAGACAACACAAGGATTAACGACAATGTCATACCGTTCCGTATTCAAACCCGACCTGTTTGCCGGCCAGAACATCATCGTCACCGGCGGCGGCTCCGGCATTGGTCGCTGCACCGCCCATGAACTGGCTTCCCTGGGTGCCCGCGTGGTGCTGGTTGGTCGCAAGCAGGAAAAACTGGATAACGTGGCGGCAGAGATCGAAGAAGACGGCGGCCAGGCCATCGGCTTCGCCTGCGACATTCGTGATGAAGAAGTGGTCAAGGCCACCGTTGCCGAGATCTACAAGGCCGTCGAGGTGGTCCACGGCCTGGTCAATAACGCTGGCGGCCAATTCCCTTCCCCTCTGGCGCTGATCAGCCAGAAAGGCTGGGAAACCGTGGTGCGCACCAACCTCACCGGCGGCTTCCTGATGGCCCGGGAAGTATTCACCCAGGGCATGAACCGTAATGGCGGCGCCATCGTCAACATTGTCGCCGACATGTGGGGCGGCATGCCCGGCATGGGTCACTCCGGCGCCGCCCGGGCCGGCATGGTCAACTTCACCCAGACCGCCGCCTACGAATGGGGCAGCTGCGGGGTGCGGGTCAACGCTGTGGCCCCGGGCTGGATCATGTCCAGCGGCATGGACACCTATCCGGAAGGCTTCAAGCAGACCCTGAAAACCCTGCGTGCGGCCGTACCGCTCAAGCGCATGGGCAATGAATCCGAAGTGTCCGGCGCCATCTGCTTTTTGCTCAGCGACGCCGCCGCCTTTATCAGCGGTGACACCCTGCGCATCGACGGCGCCGCCAGCCAGGGCAACGTGGCCATCTTCCCGCTGCCCGATCATGACAAGAGCCAACCGTTTGACGGCTTCCACCGAGCCACCACCCCCGATGTCTTCAAGGACCTGTAATGTCAGTCATTGAATCCGCACTGGACCCGAACAGCGAGGAATACCGGCAGAACCGCGATGCCCTGCTGGCGGCAGTGGAAGAATTCCGCGCCATTGAGCAGGCCGTGGTGGATACCGCCGAGAGCAAGCGTGCCAAGTTCGAAAAACGCGGCCAGCTGCTGCCCCACGAGCGTATCTCCCGGCTGCTGGACACCGGCTCGCCGTTCCTGAGCCTGATGAACCTGGCCGGTTACAAGATGCACGACGACAAGGACGGCACCGAAGCCGGCGGCAGCACCATTGCCGGCATCGGCTATGTGTCCGGTGTCCGTTGCCTGGTGACCGCCTCCAATTCCGCCATCAAGGGCGGCACCATCTCCCCCTCCGGCCTGCACAAGACCCTGCGCCTGCAACGCATCGCCATGGAGAACAAGCTGCCCGTGGTCAGTCTGGTGGAGTCCGGCGGCGCCAACCTGAACTACGCGGCAGAAGTGTTCGTGGACGGCGCCCGCACCTTTGCCAATCAGGCACGGCTGTCCGCCGCCGGCATCCCGCAGATCACCGTGGTACACGGCAATGCCACCGCCGGTGGCGCCTATCAGCCGGGTCTGTCCGACTATGTGGTAGTGGTACGCGAGCGCGCCAAGATGTTCCTGGCCGGCCCGCCCTTGCTGAAAGCCGCCACCGGCGAAATCGCCACGGATGAGGAACTGGGCGGTGCGGAAATGCACAGTGGTACCGCGGGCACCGCCGAATACCTGGCAGAAAACGACGCCGACGGCATCCGTCAGGCCCGGGACCTGGTCAAGCTGCTGGGCTGGCGCCGGGCGGCACCGGACAGCAACGCTTTCGAGCCACCCCGCTATGACGCTGAAGAGCTGCTCGGCGTAGTGCCCGCTGATGCCAAGAAACCCTACGACGTACGCGAGATCATCGCCCGCATCGCCGACGGCTCCGACTTTCTCGATTTCAAGAACGACTGGGACAGTGCCACCGTGTGCGGCTGGAGCACCATCGAAGGCAAGCCCGTGGGCATCATCGGCAACAATGGTCCGATCACCCCCCGTGGCGCTGCCAAAGCCGCCCAGTTCATCCAGCTCTGTGACCAGACACGCCGGCCTCTACTGTTCCTTCACAACACCACCGGCTTCATGGTGGGTACCGATGCGGAACAGAACGGTGTCATCAAGCACGGCTCGAAAATGCTGCAGGCCGTGGCCAACGCTCGAGTGCCGAAGATTTCCATCGTGGTCGGTGGCTCCTACGGTGCCGGCAACTATGCCATGTGCGGCCGCGGCCTGGACCCGCGCTTCATCTTTGCCTGGCCCAACTCCAAAGTTGCCGTGATGGGTGGCCAGCAGGCCGGCATGGTGCTGCGCATCGTGGCCGAGGCCAAGCAGCGCGCCAACGGCATTGAGCCTGACGAGAAGGTACTCGACATGCTTCAGCAGACCACCGCCCAGAAACTCGACAGCCAGTCCACCGCCCTCTACGGCACGGCCCGGCTGTGGGACGACGGCATCATTGACCCCCGCGACACACGCCGTGTGGTGGCCTATGCCCTGGACATTTGCGCCGATGCCCAACACCGCGAGCTGCACCCGAATGCGTTCGGGGTGGCGAGACTGTAAAGGCAATTAATAATTAAGAATTAATAGTTAATAACGTGAAAACCCCATGCTGTTTTCACCAAACGAAAGGCCTCAAAGGGTTCTCGTTATTAACTATTCACTATTAATTATTAATTCACGCACCGGCATCGCCAGGTACCACAGGCACGACAGAACACAACGAACTTAATTGAACAAAACAGGACGCTTCCCATGCAATTTACTCAGGAACACGAAGAACTACGCCGCACAGTCCGCAACTTTGTCGAGAAAGAACTGAACCCCCACGTCAAGGAATGGGAAGAAGCCGGTCGCTTCCCCATTCATGAGGTGTTCAAGAAGATGGGCGATCTGGGCCTGCTCGGGGTCACCAAGCCGGCAGAGTTCGGCGGCATGGGTCTGGACTATTCCTACGGCATGGTCATGGCCGAGGAAATGGGCCGCACTCACTGCGGCGGCGTGCCTCTCTCCACCGGGGTACAGACCGATATGGCCACCCCGGCCCTGGCCCGTTTCGGCTCCGACGAGCTGCGCCAGAATTACCTTGCCCCGGCCATTGCCGGTGACATGGTGGCCTCCATTGCTGTGTCCGAGCCCCATGCCGGTTCCGATGTGGCCGCCATCAAGACCACCGCCACCAAGGACGGCGACGACTACGTGATCAACGGCACCAAGATGTGGATCACCAACTCGCCCAGCGCCGACTGGTTCTGCCTGCTTGCCCAGACGTCCGAGGGCAAACCGCACATGAACAAGTCGCTGATCATCGTACCCAAGGATGCCGGCGGCATCACCGTGGACAAGCCCCTGCACAAGCTGGGCATGCGCTCCTCGGAAACCGCCCAGGTGTTCTTCGACAACGTACGTGTTCCCCAGCGCAACCTGATCGGCCAGGAAGGCATGGGCTTCATGATGCAGATGATCCAGTTCCAGGAGGAACGTCTTTTTGCCGCCGCCAACAGCCTGATGGGCATGCAGCATGTGATCGACGAGACCATTGCCTATGCCAAGGATCGTCAGGTATTCGGCATGCCGTTGATCGACAACCAGACCGTGCACTTCCGCCTGGCTGAACTGCAGACCGAAGTGGAGTCCCTGCGCGCCCTCACCTATCGGGCCTGCGAGATGTACATCAACGGCAAGGATGTGCTGCAACTGGCCTCCATGGCCAAGCTGAAAGTGGGCCGCCTCAGCCGGGAAGTGGCTGACAGCTGCCTGCAGTACTGGGGCGGCAACGGTTTTATGTGGGACAACCCGGCCGGTCAGCTTTACCGGGATGGTCGCCTCGGCTCCATCGGTGGCGGCGCCGACGAAATCATGCTGGGCATTATCTGCAAGACCATGGATATCCTGCCGGGCAAGAAAAAATAACCACAGGGAAAACCCATCCGTAGGAGCGTCGCTCGCGGCGCGATCACAAACGGTCGGAGAATCGCGCCGCCAGCGACGCTCCTACAGAAAACAACGAGGCGATGCATGACTTTACCCAGCACCGACACCTTGCAAATCAACCAGGACGGCCCGGTTCTGCACATCACCCTGAACCGGCCCGACAGCCGTAACGCCATGAGCCTGACCATGGTCAACGAGCTGATGGCCGTGTTTGCTGCCGTGGAAAATGATGCAGATGTCCGCGCCATCGTACTGCGCGGAGCCGGAGGCCACTTCTGTGCCGGCGGCGACATCAAGGATATGGCAGGTGCCCGCCAGCAGGCCGCCAGCGGCGACGGTGACGCCTTCCAGAAACTCAATCGCCGTTTCGGGGAAATGATCACCGCCGCCAATCATCAGCCCCAGGTGCTGATTACGGTGCTGGAAGGTGCGGTCTTGGGGGGCGGCTTTGGTCTGGCCTGCATTTCCGATGTGGCGCTTGCCCACACCGGCGCCACGTTCGGCCTGCCGGAAACCGGCCTGGGCGTGATTCCCGCCCAGATCGCCCCCTTTGTGGTCGAGCGCATCGGCCTGACCCAGGCCCGGCGGCTGGCCCTCACCGGCATCCGCTTCCAGGGTGAAGAAGCCCGTCGACTGGGGATCGTCCACGAGGTGGCCACCGATGCCGATGCTCTGGAGGCCTTGCTGGAAGATACCCTCAAAGCGGTGCGCAAATGCGCCCCCCATGCCAATCGGGTAACCAAACAACTGGTACTGGACGTGGGTCACCAACCCATGGAGGCATTACTGGATCAGGCCGCGAAGGATTTCGCCGCCGCCGTGAACAGCGAGGAAGGCCAGGAAGGCACCATGGCGTTCGTACAGAAACGCCCGGCAAAGTGGAACCAATGAGCACAAACGTTGCGAGGCGCGAGTGACGAGTAGCGAAAACCTATAAACAGCGGCTTCGTTTTTGTATTTCGCAACCCGTCTCTCGTACCTCGCTCCTGAGCTGTTCGTGCCCTGAAGCGCCACTCCTGCGGGAAAGAATTTTCAACCGGAACACCGGTAAGGAACCACAATGAGCTTTGAAAAAATCCTGATTGCCAACCGTGGCGAGATTGCTTGCCGGGTCATCGCCACCGCCCAGTCCCTGGGCTACCGGACCGTGGCGGTCTATTCCGAACCGGATGCCGGTGCCCGTCATGTACAACTGGCGGACGAAGCGGTGTGTGTTGGGCCGGCCCTGGCCAGCGCGTCCTATCTGAACGTGGATGCCCTGCTCGATGCCTGCCGCAAGACCGGTGCCGATGCGGTGCATCCGGGCTATGGCTTTCTTTCCGAAAATGCCGGCTTTTCCCGGGCGTGCAAGGACGCCGGCATTACCTTTATCGGCCCGGACGAAGATGCCATTCACCTGATGGGCTCCAAGCGCCTGTCGAAGCTGGCCATGATTGAAGCGGGTGTCCCCTGCATTCCCGGCTACGAAGGCGAAGACCAGAGCGACGCCACTCTGCTGAAGGAAGCCGAACGCATCGGCCTGCCGCTGATGATCAAGGCCAGCGCCGGGGGGGGCGGCCGCGGCATGCGCGTGGTCACCGATGCCAGCGAGATTCCCGCCCAGCTGAAAAGCGCCCGCCAGGAAGCGAAAAGTGCCTTCGGCAGCGACGAGCTGATCCTGGAGCGCGCCGTGATGCAGCCACGGCATGTGGAAATCCAGGTATTCGGCGACCGCCATGGCCATGTGATCCATCTGGGTGAGCGCGACTGTTCGGTACAGCGCCGCCACCAGAAAGTAGTGGAAGAAGCCCCCTCCCCGGCCGTGGACGAGGCCCTGCGCCAAGAGATGGGCGAAGCGGCGGTCAATGCGGCCAAGGCCTGCAACTATGTTGGGGCCGGCACGGTGGAATTCCTGCTGGCGCCGGAGGGCGATTTCTTCTTCCTGGAAATGAACACCCGCCTGCAGGTGGAGCATCCGGTCACGGAGCTGGTCACCGGCCTGGATCTGGTGGCCTGGCAGATCAAGGTGGCCCGGGGCGAGCCTCTCCCCCTGACCCAGGAACAGGTCAGGCTCACCGGCCACGCCATGGAGGTGCGCCTGTACGCCGAGGACCCGGCGCAAAACTACATGCCGCAAACCGGGCCAGTGCTAAGCTGGCAACCGGCCAGTGGCGATGGTGTGCGTATCGATCATGGCCTTGTGGAAGGCTACGAGGTGGGCAGCCACTACGATCCCATGTTGGCCAAGATCATTGCCGTGGGTGACAGCCGTGAAGACGCCCGGCGACGTCTGATACGTGCCGTGGAGGACACGGTGCTAATGGGGGTCCGGGATAACCGCCCCTTCCTGGCGGCCATCCTGCGCCATCCGGTATTTGCCTGCGGTGAAGCCACCACCGCCTTCATCGGCGAAGATTTTGCCGACGACGCCAGCATGGCCGGCGAAGCGCCATCCAGCCAGCTCTGGGCCCTGGCGGCCCTGCTCCGCTGTGAGGCAGAAACGCCGTCAGCGGATCTGCGCGGCTGGCACTCCAGCACTCTGGGAGCGCAACCGGTCCAGCTTCGCTGCGGCGACCATGAGCAGACGGTCTACATCCGCTATCAGGACAACCACGCGGAGCTGATCGTGGGCGAGAACAGCCATCGCATCGCGACTCTGGCTCCCGGTCTTGCCACCATTGACGGCGTCCAGCAGCGCTACCGCATGTGCCAGGATGGCAAACAAAGCTGGCTGCAATGGCAAGGCCATAGTGTCTGTTTCGAGGATGCTACCCACAGCGCAGCGGGCACCAGCGATCAGGCCGGCTCCGGTCAGATTCGCGCGCCCATGGATGGGGCCGTGATCGAGGTATGCGCCAAAGCCGGTGACGCGGTGAAACGTGGTCAGGTGCTGGTCATCATGGAGGCCATGAAGATGGAGCACAGCCTCAAGGCGGATTGTGATGGTACCGTGGAATCCGCAGATCTGGCGGTTGGAAGCCAAGTCAAGCGTCAACAGTTGCTGGTCAGCATCAAACCGGACAGTCCGGAGACATAATTCGTCAGTGACAAATCACTAACGGAGAAGGACACTCCATCGTGGTTCAATAATTTGCATCGGGCAGACAAGGCCAATTCGGAACGCCGCAATCTGCCCCGGCACAGCGACGGGGCGGGGCTCTTGCCCTGCCCTGGTGCTACGGTTAAGGTAAGCGCCCGCTTGCCAATACTGGGTTCCCGGCTGAACCGCCTTCGGATAATCGTTTGCATGCCATGATCGAATGACAGGCCTGTATCGACGGATTCTGCGGTGTGTTGCGCCAGGGCCTTCCAAGAACACAGACTAATGGAGATCCTATGAGCAACGCCGACATCATCACGTTGCCCAAGCTTCTGTCCAAGGTTCCCGAAGTGGTCAGCAATCTGCCAGGCCTGATCAAGGGCTCGCGGATGGCCAAGATCACTGACACCACCAAGCCTCTGGGCCTGGGCGTGGCCATCGAGCGAGCCACTGGCATGAACCCCAACGGTGCCGCACTGATTTACGAGGACACCGAGCTTACCTACAAGCAGTTCAATGCCTGGACCAACCGGTTGGCAGATTATCTGGCCTCCATCGGCCTGAAGAAAGGCGACACCATCGCCGTCAACATCGAAAATCGCCCGGAACTGCTCGTCACCGTAGCGGCCTGCGCCAAGCTGGGGGTCTGCGCGGCCCTGATCAATACCTCCCAGCGCGGCAAGGTACTGATTCATTCTTTCAATCTGGTGAAACCCAAGGCGGCAATCGTCGGTGAGGAGCTGGTGCAAGCCGTGGAAGAAGTCCGTGGCGACCTGGACCTGAAGGACAACTTCTTCTTCTTTGCCGATCAGGACACCCTGGAAAATCCGGGTGAAGCCCCCTCGGGTTACAAGAACCTGGCCAGCGAAATCAAGGACTGCTCCAGCGAGAATCCTGCCTCCACCAAGCAGACCTTCTTGCGTGACCCGCTCTTTTATATCTATACCTCCGGGACGACCGGGCTACCCAAGGCGGTGGTGTTCAATCATGGTCGTTGGGAAAAAGCCTACGGTGGCTTTGGCTACTCTGCGGTGCGCCTGAACAAGGAAGA
>NZ_LWEJ01000218.1:0-749 GCF_001635525.1 Alcanivorax sp. HI0007 | reverse complement strand
GTAATGGAGGACGAAAGCTTCATGGTGCTTTCCGGAAGCATGCATCATACCAACATATTCAAAGATACCATCGAAGAAACGCCACACGAGAACATACAGTCCGCCCTCTACCTAATTTACAACGAAAACTTCGACACACTATTTGCTTATGAAGATGCCCTACAGCAAATAGCGGAGCTTTGATCATACTTCAATAAGACCCAGTCGCTGACTAGAACGGGCAGCGAATCTGCCCGTTTTATCATCTCCTCAAACTAGGACAACTCAATGAGCAAAGATATTGACATCGAAAAATACACCTCCGAAGACATCACTACTGAAAAGCTCTCCGAACTCATTGCCAAGAAAGCTTCCTTTCAAATTGTCGCGGTCAAGAACATCAGCTCCGTGGTAAATAAAGTCGAGGGAGCCATTGAAAAAAAAGGGCTACGTTGCCGCGTGTACACAGAATACAGAGCGGCCTCCTTAGCCAGCTTCGCTATCCCGACTGGCTTTACCCAGGTTACTGGCTTTGCCTCAGTGATTGGCATCGCCGCTCATAANCTCGCCACTTTCAACCCTGATTATGAGATAGGCAAGAACAAACCTGCCGGCAAAGTGACAGTGCTGTATAAGAAAGATTAGCGCCTTATTGGTAACAGCACCGTCACGTCGTGTGTGGATACCCGAGCAGAACATCCTCTCGGATAGTCCCCGTTTTCCTCGCCTACTACGCTCCAAGGTCTCGATCAATTGGCATTAAACCTCCC
>NZ_LWEJ01000217.1:0-328 GCF_001635525.1 Alcanivorax sp. HI0007 | reverse complement strand
TTGCATATCCCGTGTGGCCTGAAGGGAGTGGTTGTTGTGCTTTGTCGCCACGCGCAGCATGGCGCTTCTTCCCTAAAGACTGCGGTGGTATCCAGAGTCTCCTTGATTCGCGAGCTGTGACAGCGCAGTATTTTGTCAGCCTGATCGCGAACAAATGGCGCTCGCGATATTCAATAATGATCACAATCAACAGGAAGCATCATGACCGATACCGCACGTTTTGAACAAGCCCAAAAAGATGTGAAAACCCTGGACCGCAAACCCGGCAATGATGATCTGCTGTTCCTCTATGCCCACTTCAAACAGGGCAGTGCCGGTGATGTCAGTG
>NZ_LWEJ01000216.1:0-202 GCF_001635525.1 Alcanivorax sp. HI0007 | reverse complement strand
CGATCCATCTGCTCCGCATCACCCACCGCCTTCACCGCATAGCCTGCTTCTTCCAGAAAACGCTGCAGCAGACTGCGCAGACGGGCGTCATCATCGACGACGAGAATTTTATCCAGTTGCTGTTCTGTCACGGTGCCTCCACGTATCGCAGACTCTGATTTACGCGTTGTGGACTGAACGTGCAAGATAATGGCCCGGAGAG
>NZ_LWEJ01000215.1:0-269 GCF_001635525.1 Alcanivorax sp. HI0007 | reverse complement strand
ACTGGAAAAACTGGGCCTGTTTGAAGAACAGGCCGGCAGCCTGAAAGAAAAACAACGCAAGACCATCGGCCTGGTGTACGACACCATCCGCAAGGTCAATCAGGAAGTAGGCTCACTGATTTCGGAACAGTTTGCTGCCCTGGAAGATGCCCGCACGGCATCCCGGAACATGGATGACAAGAACGATCAAGACGACTAGCAAGCAACAGGGCCACGCGCATGTTCCATGGTAACCCCGTCCCCCTTTGGGCAGACCTGATTGTCAGTGT